>JAGVTM010000263.1 GCA_019136785.1 Chloroflexota bacterium
TGATAGAAGTAGCCAACCTGAACAAATCTTACGGGCCCGTCCAGGCCTTGCGCGACGTCTCTTTCGACATTGCCGCCGGCGAGATCATCGGTTTGCTTGGGCCCAACGGCGCCGGCAAGACCACCATCATCAAAACGCTCACAGGCTACCTACAGCCGGACAGTGGGCGCGTCGCCATAGATGGCTTAGACGTCCTCACTCACACCCAGGAAGTCCAATCCCGCATTGGCTACCTGCCCGAAAATGCCCCCCTGTACCCCGAACTCAGCGTGCAATCCTACCTGCGCATGATTGCCAGCCTGCGCCAGATTCCCCCCGACGAAGAGGAAGCCTGCCTGTCCGACGCCATCCTCTCCACCGGTCTGGCGCAGCACCTCACCCGCCCCATCGGTCAGTTGAGCAAAGGCTTCCGCCAGCGCGTGGGCCTGGCGCAGGCTATTTTGCACCGCCCCCGCCTGCTCATTCTGGACGAACCCACCGTGGGTCTGGACCCCACCCAAATCGTGGAAATTCGCCACCTGATCCAACGCCTGGCGCAGTACAGCACCGTCCTGTTCTCCACCCACATCTTGCCCGAAGTGGAAGCCCTTTGCGACCGCGTCATCATCCTGATGAACGGCGAAGTCAAAGTGGACGCTCGCCTGTCCGAACTGGCGGAAACGAACGACGCTATTTTGGTTTTGCAGCGCCCGGTTGCCGGCATTGAAACCCTCCTACACGACCTCGAAGGCGTAGAGGCTGTGGTGACGCTGCCCGCGCCCGATGGTCACGCCGCCTATCGCATTGGCGGCCACAAAGACGCCGACCTGTGCCCCCTCATTTACCAGGAGGCGGTGCAGCGCCAATGGCCCGTGCGCGAACTGCGCCGCGACATCCAGACCCTGGAGACCGTCTTTAACCAGTTGACGGCAGACAGCAAACCGTTGCCCGTTGGAGCTTAAGCCATGAAACGACAAATCCTTTCTATCACCCGCAAAGAACTCGGCAGCTATTTTGGCTCCCCCCTGGCCCTGATCTTTCTGGGCACATTCCTGGCTGCCGTCCTCTTCATTTTCTTTACCGTCAACACCTTCTTCGCCCGCGGCATTGCCGACGTGCGCCCCCTGTTCCAATGGATGCCCATTCTGCTCATCTTCCTGCTGGCGGCGCTGACCATGCGCCAGTGGAGCGAGGAGCAGCGTTCGGGTACGCAGGAACTGCTGCTCACCCTGCCTGTCAACCCCCTCTACCTGGTGCTGGGCAAATTCCTGGCGGTTATGACCATCATCGCCCTGGCTTTGCTCCTGACGTTGCCCCTGCCCATCACCGTGGGCTTGATTGGCAACCTGGACTGGGGGCCCGTGTTGGGCGGCTACCTGGCGGCGCTCCTTATGGCCGGCGCTTATGCCGCCATTGGTCTGTTTGTCTCCTCGCGCACCGATAACCAGATTGTGGCCCTGATTGTCACCGTTCTGCTCGGCGGCTTGTTTTATGTGGTGGGCACGCGCGGCGTCACCAACTTTGTGGGCGGCGGCATCAGCCAGATTTTGTGGGCGATAGGTACAGGCAGCCGCTTTGAAAGCATTGAACGCGGCGTCATTGACCTGCGCGACCTGGTTTACTATCTGTCGCTCACAGGCGTATTCCTGACCCTGAACACCGTTTCCCTGGACGCGGTGCGCTGGAGCCAGCAGCAGCGCGCCTACCGCCGCCGCGTCTGGTTGACGGCGGGTTTGCTCATTCTGAACCTGATTTTGCTGAACGTCTGGCTTTTCCCGCTGCAAGGGCTGCGCCTGGACCTGACGGCGCAGCAGGAATACAGCCTGTCGCAGACCACGAAAGATTTAATAGACAACGTGCAGGAGCCGCTGCTCATTCGCGCCTACATCAGCGATAAGACCCACCCCCTGCTGGCGCCGTTGACGCCCCGTATCCGCGACATGCTGCGTGAGTATGAAATTGCCGGCAGCGGTCGCCTGGCCGCCGAAGTGGTAGACCCCCTGCAAGACCCCGAAGTGGAAGCCGAAGCCAACCAGGTGTACGGCATCCGCCCCACCCCTTTCCAGGTGTCGGATCGCTACGAGGCCTCGGTCATTAACTCCTACTTTGACATTCTCATCCGCTACGGCGACCAGAACGTCGTCCTCAACTTCCAGGATTTGGTGGAAGCGCAGGCGCAGCCGGACGGCACGGTAGACGTGCGCCTGCGCAACCTGGAATACGATTTGACCAGCGGCATCAAGAAGGTGGTCTACGGCTTCCAGAGCATTGACGCTGTCCTGGCGGCGCTGGCGGAGCCGGTGCGCTTGACCTTGTACGTGACGCCAGATACGTTGCCGGCATCTCTCGCCACCACCCAGGAATCCATTGTCACCGTAGCCGGCGAAATCCAGGACAGCTCCAACGGCAAATTCCTCTTCCAGGTCGTCAACCCCGACGACCCCAACGCCCCTGTCACCCGCCAGGCGTTGCAGGAGACCTACGGCTTGCAGCCCATCCCCGTCTCCTTCTTCTCCGCCGACAGCTTCTACCAACACCTGGTGCTGGAAAATGGCGACCAGGTGCAAATCATTGCTCCCAGCAGCGACGCCACCGAAGGGGACGTGCGCATTGCCATCGAATCCGCTTTGAAGCAAACCTCCAGCGGCTTCCTGAAAGTTATTGGCTTGTGGACCCCGCCCGACACCCCCGTCAGCGACCCCATCCTGGGCAATACCCTACAGCCCATTGCCAGCTACGATCTGCTGCGGCAGCAGCTAAGCCAGGCTTACACCGTGCGCGACGTAGACCTCTCCACCGGGCAGGCGCCTGGCGACATAGACGTGCTGCTGCTTATGTCCCCGCAGGGCTTCGACGAGAAGGCTCTGTTTGCCGTAGACCAATACCTGATGCGCGGCGGCTCCGTCGTCGTGGTCACCGGCGGCTACAGCGTCATGTTCGACCAGTTTGGCCAGCAGTTAGCCCTCAACCCCATTACCCAGGGCGTGCAGGAACTGCTCGCCAGCTATGGCGTCAACGTCTCCAGTTCGCTGCTGCTGGACGCCCAAAATGCGCCCTTCCCTGTCAGCGTCGTGCGCGATGTGGGCGGCTTCCAGGTGCAGGAAATTCAAGCCATTGACTATCCCTTCTTTGTAGACGTGCGGTCTGACGGCCTGAACAGCGACAGCCCCATTGCCGCCAATTTGCCCGCGCTCACTCTGAGTTGGGCGTCCCCGGTGGAGCTAGACGAGACCCTGAACGCCAATCGCCAGACAGCCGTGCTGGCCCAATCCAGCGCCAACGCCTGGCTGACCGCCAATACCAACATCCAGCCCGACTTTGCCCTCTATCCGCAAACAGGCTTCCCCACCAGCGGCGAACCCCAATCCTACCCCCTGGCTGTCTCTGTGCAAGGCATCTTCCAGAGCTACTTCACCGACCGCCCATCTCCTTTCCAGCCCACCGCGGAAAGCGTTGAGGGAGCGGAACCGACCCCCGCTGCTGCCGGCCCGCAGCCTTTGGGAACTATCACCCTCTCCCCTGAATCCGCCCGTCTGGTCGTCATTGGCAGCCCATCTTTCGTGGATGACTTCCTGCTTAACCTGTCCGCCAGCCTCAGCGGCGAACGCTACCTGAACAGCCTGCAGTTCCTGCAAAACAGCGTGGACTGGTCCGCCGAAGACCTGGACCTGCTTTCCATCCGCTCCCGCGGCACCGCCACCCGCCTGCTCGATCCGCTCAGCGAACAGCAGCAATCCACCTGGGAAGTTGCCAACTACGTCGTGGCTCTGGCGGCTTTGATTGCCATCTACTACGGCTGGCGCGTCCGCAGCCGCCGCGAACAGCCCATCATCCTGACGCCCCCCGCGACCCTGGAAGGGTAGGGCGGGTTGGCAACCCGCCCACTGCGCCCCCACCCTGCCCTCCCCCTTCAGGGGGAGGGAATCTGGCTCCCTCTCCCTTTAGGGAGGCTGACAGGCAGCCAGGACGACAGCGCCGAGCACCAGGGGGGAGGGAATCTGGCTCCCTCTCCCTTTAGGGAGAGGGCTGGGGAGTGGGTGAAAACATTATCTGTACATTTACACGAATCTTTCTCCGCGCCCTCGCGCCTCCGCGTGAGATAATGAGGAATTAAGCTATGACCAAAATACAAAAAATTCTCGCCGGTTTCTTAGCCCTGCAGTTGCTGGCAGCCGTCATCGTCTTTTGGCCCCGTAACGCCGCTGGCGCCGAGAATGTGGTCTTCTTTGAAGGCGCCGCCGCCGCCGACATCGTCCGCCTGGCTATTACCGATGACACAGGCGCTCAGGTCGAACTGGAGCGCCAGGGCGATGGCTGGGTCCTCGCCAGCGGCGGCGACTACCCGGTCAAAACCGAAACGCTCGACCCTGTGCTGGATAAAATTGTCGCCCTGGAATCCAACCGCCTGGTAGCCCGCACCGCCGCCAGCCAGCGGCAGTTGCAAGTCTCCCCCGACAACTTCCTGCGCCAGATCACGGTCACTTTCCAGGATGACCGCAGCCAGACCTTCTATCTTGGCTCCGCCACCAACCTGCGCGCCACCAACTTCCGCCTGGATGGCGAAAACGACACCTACCTGGTGGCGGACCTGAACGTCTTTGAACTGAGCGCCAACGCCACCAGTTGGGTAGACACCGTTTACGTCAGCGGCGTGGCCCAGGATAGCGTCACCGCCCTCACCCTGACCAACGCCAATGGCACGCTGGCCTTCCGTTCCGAAGCAAACCAGGACGGTGAGAGCGCCTGGACCCTGGACGGACTGGCGGAAGGGGAATTGCTAAATGCGCCAGCCTTCAACAGCCTGTTGACCCGTATTCTGAATCTGCGACTGGTGCGCCCGTTGGGGGTAACCGCTGAAGCTGCTTATGGTCTCGACGAACCCCAGGCCACCGTAACCGTCGTCGCCAACGTCGAGGAAAGCACCCAGACCTACACCCTCACTATTGGCGCCCGCCTGCCCGACCAGGACGACGACCCCAGCAACGATAATTACATCGTCAAATGGTCCGAAGCCCCCTACTACGTCGCCGTAGCCCCTTTCAGTGTGGAAACGCTGACGGAACACACCCGAACCGACTTCGTCCAACTCCCCACCCCTATCCCCACCGAATCTGCCCCCGCGGAACCCACACCCGCGCCATAACCCTATAAGAAGAAGAGGAGGCGCATCTGAGGATGCGCCCCCTCTGGTGAGCCAACGTACCTTTCGCGCAACAGGTTAGCGTCTGAGAAACGCCAGCACCAAATAAAAAGGGAAGCGGCTGTTTCGATTTGCTCAATTATCCTGTGGGTTGCTGCCAATGATTATACCGCTTTGTTTGCACGCTTCACTCGCCCTGACTGTCGCCATGCTGATGATGTTCCGTCTCTACTACCACATCAAAGGTATGCCGCGCATCGTCGAACCCCGCCCGTCGCAAAATTACTTCTACTTGCCAGTTGCCGGCATTCGCCAGATAAGCCCCGCGCGCCACAAAACGCCCCCCCTCCGTTTCCGTCATTTCCACCTGCAGCTCCCCCATCGCCTCGTTCTCGCTGCGGAAACGGAGCAGCGCCAGCGGCGGTGACTCCTCCGCCCCCGCCCGCCTGTCCTGCACATCCACCGCAAACTCGTTTTCCCCCACATGCAGCGGCGCGATGCGCAAAACCAGTTGCACATCCTCTACCCGCACACTCTCGCGGAACCCCAACCGCTGCTGCGCGGTTAACGCCTCAAAAGCTGGCGCCACGCCCAGCATCACCCCCGCCAGCAGCAGCACCCCCACGCCCAGAGCCATCTCCAGCCGCATCGTGCGCCCCAGCCGCCGCACCGCCGCCGCCTCCGCCGCCGCCAGGGGCGGGCGCAGTTGCGGCGTCAACCACAACAGGTTGATAGCCCCCAGGATGAGTAAAACCATAAACAGCCCCAACTTGAGACTCAAAGCCCGCCCATGCGTTGTAGCTGCCAGCGCCTCTACCGTTTGCACGTGCACCCAGGTATTGTGCACGCCTGTCCACAACAGAATACCCACGCTGGACAGCGCCAGACGCGAAAAACGGGGCACGATTTGCGTCGCCAGCCCGGCCGGCGCCTGCCCTGACCAGAGCAGCCGCGCCAACGGCAGCAGCCCGCCCAACCAGGCGCTCATGGCTAACAGGTGCAGCCAATCCACCGCCGCAGCTACCACTGCCTGTCCGCCGCCCAGGGCGGCGCTGTGGCTTTGCAGGCTGAAGGTCAACAGCGCCGCGCCGCTTACGGCGGTTGCCAGCTTCCATAAACCCGCCCGCCCGCTGCCGGCATCCGGCATTCGCCGGATTAGCAGCGCCAGCCATGCCAGCAACGCCAGACGCGCGCCGGCTAATATGCCGCTGCGCCCGCCCGCGATAATCGCCACGCCCGACCACAGACTGCCGGCATTCACCGCCCCCGCCTGAACCCCCACAAACAACACCGTCGCCGCTGCCCAAACACCACAGCCCCATGCTGCCAGCCTTTTCAGGAGGGCTGTGGCTTGCTTGTCGCTGGCGTCTGTGGCTTCTCCCCACCGCTGGTAAACGGGCTGCCATACCAGCCAGCCAAACAGAAGACTGCCGGCAGCCACCGTCGCTGCCACATAATTCAGCCAGCGCGCCAGAGAATCTACCGCTGCCGGCAAGGCTGTGGCTGGTTCAGGCGCGCCAGGAGGCGGCAGCAGCGATGCCGGCAAAGCCTCTCCCCCTATCGCAAAAGCCACCGTCCCCACCGTGACGTGCCCATCCACCGCCGACCGCGCCTGCCAGATGGCGCTGTACGTTCCATCTGGCAGCGGACTGCCGCCTGCGGCAGACAGCAGCGGCAACTGCAACAACTGCGGCTGAGCCGGGTCAATCACGCCCGGCCCCGCCACGACCAATCTGGACTGTTCGTCCCGCAGTTCCACAGACGTGGCCCTGGCGTCCAGCGCTTCGCTAAACACCAGAACCACGACTGTGGGCGCGTCAGCCAGCGCCGACCCGGCGGCTGGCTCTGAACGCACCAGATTAGCGTGCGCCTGCGCAGAACGAACGCCGCCCAACCCGACCACCAAAGCGGTCAGGATAAGCCATATCCACTTGCCTGGTTGTGTGACGCCGTTCTGCCGGTTCATATTAACGACGCGCGGCGCGCATTCCCATAAAGCCCACTGCCAGGCCAGCCAGACCCAGAACTGCCCCGACAATACCCACAATCAGCGCTGTTTGGGAGGCTTGACCCAACTCTGCCGCTGTTGGTTCCGCTGCCGGGAAAGAGAAGTCAGCTCTGGTGCGCATGGGGCTAAACGTATCCGGGCTGCTGGTCATGCTGACGTCCACAGGTGTTCCTTCAATGTCGCCCCAAATGTGCCAGGTGTAGTCGCCCGCTGCGGTGGGCAGGATGTCTGCCGTGTAGGCCCCCTCCTGTCCATATTGCGTTCGCATAGTCAATTCGCGGGTAGAACTCCCGTAGATAATTTCCACGCGCAGAGTCTCTTCCAGGCCATTGACTGGTTCCTCTGTTTCCGTATTCGTCACGAACAAATCCAGACCGTTCGGTTCGCCCGCATACGCCGGCTCGTTGTGGAAGCCGATCACCAGTTCATAGATACCCACGTCCGTATGCCCGTGCGCCCAGGCGCTGCCGGCAGTAACCGATAGCATAGTTACGCACAGCGCCAGCACAAATAAAACCATCAACGCACTTCTTTTCAACATCGTTTTCTCCTCAATTCTGCCAGAACGTCATTGCCTGATGGCTATGATCAAAGTTCAAGTTAACCTGCCCGAACCAACCGGATTGATCCAGGCGGCGCTTCTCCCACGCCTACCCTCCGGCTGCCAGGAGCAACAATTCGCTCCCTTTCCCCGAAGGGAGAGGGCCGGGGAGTGGGTGAAGACACCCTACGATAGTTATTTAATTTGTACGGCGAGCAAGGGAGTCAACGTTTTGGGAAACGCGGCGGCTCATCTAATGGCGGGATGGCAATGCCACAAACTGTGTAGCAGGTTTCGCCTGACGGAAACCAGATGGCGTCTATCCAGGGCAAAAGGGGGGCAGCAGGATATACCAGTAAAACCAGACTTTGCAGCGTGGCGTCCTGGTCTGGTAAATTGACAACGCCTGTTATGAATGGGGAGGCTGTCTCTGACTGCTTTTCTTGATGATGGCTGTATTCTGGGCTGTCATTTGCGCCCCTATGGTGATCGAGGTTGATTTCCCCTACGTAAATATGGTCGTGCTGAGGCATCCACCCGGCAAACTCCATGTCCAGCCAGGGGCCAAAGGTAGGCAGCAGCACCGCTACGAGCGTGGTCAGGGTAATCAGATGTGCCGGCAGCCTTTTTAGGGGAAGGCGCAGAGTTTGTAGCACGCTGGCGATTCTATCTGAAACGCCTGGCTAATACAATTCAAAACCGCCTTTTTTGCGCCTTTCCCCCTGCGCTTTTCGCCCGCTTGACACATCACAACGCTTTGCCTATCATACACCCGTATCTCAGCTATCGCTGCTGCCACAAACACCCATCCCCTTCCTGGTCAGGGCAAAAAGGGACCAGGATAACGGCAAACCTTTGGCGCATCGGCGGTGTTCTTTCTAATGTCAGACAGCCGCTGCTGTCCGCCGCCTGCGGCAGACGGCTGCCGCAGCGCATTGACTCGCCCATAGGGTATGCGCCGCACACAATTGCATGAAACGCCCCATCGTGAGATGAGGAACCGGACGAGGTAGGACTGTATGGTTCAAAATAATTCTTCTATACCCGCGACACTGCTTGAACTGGCGCGCGCCCGCGCGCAGCATTATCCCGATAAGCGCCTGTACACCTTTCTGGAGGACGGCGAGAGCAAGGAAAGGCACATGACCTACGCCGACCTGGATAGGGAGGCGCGCGCCATAGCCGCCTGGCTGCAAGGCATGGACATGGCTGGCAAATGCGCCCTTTTGCTCTATCCGCCCCAGTTAGAATACATTACCGCCTGGTTTGGCTGTATTTATGCCGGCATCATCGCCGTCCCCGCCTACCCACCCCAATCCCCGCGCCTGCTGCCCCGCCTGGAAGCCATCATCGCCGATGCCCATATTGAACTCATTTTAACCACCTCTCCCGTCAAAATGCTGGCTGACTTTTGGATCAACCAGAACCCCGCCTGGCAGGGCATTCCCTGGATCACCACCGACAACATCCCTGCCGGCATTTCCGCTGACGACTGGCGTGAACCGGCTATTAGCAGTGACGCCGTCGCCTTCTTGCAATACACCTCTGGCTCCACATCCACCCCCAAAGGCGTGGTGCTCACCCACGCCAACCTGCTGCACAACCTGGAACACGTCCGCCGCTCCTTCGAGCAGAGCGAAGAAACCCGCTCCGTCATCTGGCTGCCACCCTATCACGACATGGGCTTGATCGGCGGCATCTTGCAGCCATTCTATGCCAACTACCTCGCCGTCCTCATGTCCCCTCTCGACTTTTTGCAGCGACCCTTCCGTTGGGTGCAGGCTGTTTCCCGCTACCACGCCACCACCAGCGGCGGGCCCAACTTCGCCTACGATTTATGCGCCCGCAAAGTGACCCCCGAACAGGTTTCCACCCTTGACCTGAGCAACTGGCGCGTCGCCTTCAACGGCGCCGAACCTGTCCGCGCCGATACGCACCGCCGCTTTGTCGAAACTTTTGCCCCGGCCGGCTTCCAACCGCACGCCTTCTTCCCCTGCTATGGCCTGGCAGAAGCTACGCTGC
The DNA here is from genome assembly GCA_019136785.1 of Chloroflexota bacterium. Taxonomy (GTDB): domain Bacteria; phylum Chloroflexota; class Anaerolineae; order Promineifilales; family Promineifilaceae; genus JAGVTM01. The sequence continues at coordinate 9,691 of JAGVTM010000263.1, forward strand.
TTGTCTCTGGCGGCAGCGTCGCCGCTCCTCCCGTGGTCGCTTCATTTGACGCCGCGGCCTTGTTCCAGCGCCGCGTCTCCCTCAACGGCGCCAGCAGCGCCGGCTATCAGATGGTAGGCAGCGGGCGCACCCTATCCGACCAGCAAATGGTCATTGTCAATCCCGATACCAGACAGCTTTGTCCCCCGGATCAAATTGGGGAGATATGGGTGGCAGGTCCCAGTGTGGCTCAGGGATACTGGAACCGCCCAGAGCAAACTGCGGAGACGTTCCGCGCTTTTCTGGCAGATACGGGCGACGGCCCCTTCTTGCGCACGGGCGACCTGGGCTTTTTGCACAATGGCGAACTGTTTGTCACCGGGCGCTTGAAAGATTTGATCATTGTGCGCGGGCGCAACCATTACCCGCAGGACATTGAGCGCACCGTGGAGGAGTGCCATCCCGCGCTGCGCCCTGGCTGCAGTGCCGCGTTTGGCATTGACCGCGACGGCGAGGAGCAGGTGGTGGTGGTGCAGGAGGTCAATCTAAAGGACGGGCTGGATATGCCCGCGCTGGCGCAAACCATCCGCCAGGCGGTGACCATGGAGCATGAACTGCATCTGTACGCCGTGGTGCTGATAGAACCGCGTACTATTCCCAAAACGTCCAGCGGCAAGATTCAGCGCCATTTGTGCCGGCAGGAATTCCTCAACCAGACATTGCGAACGGTTCATACCCATGTCCTGGAAACCGCCGCCGGCGACCAGGCTGCCCCCGCCAGCGACAGCCTGGATATCCCCGCCGCCATCCTGTCTGCTGCCGATCCTGCCGTCCAGGCCACTTTACTGGCTGCCTATTTGCACGAACAAGCCAGCTACCTGCTGGAACTGCCCCCCGCCGCTCTGTCGCCCGACACCCCCCTCAACGCCCTGGGTATTGACTCCCTCACCGCCGTGGAGTTCAACCACATCCTGGAAACCGACCTGGGCGTGACCATCACCCTGGCCGACCTCCTCGAAGGCGCCACCCTGGCTGACGTCGAACGGCAGATACAACAAACCCTGACGAAGGTATGAGATATGAAGTATGAAGCCCTCATACCTCATACCTCATACCTCTACAGCCCCCCCTGGCGGCGCAAGATCCTTTTCCTGTAGATATTGCGCCACATAATCCTCCCCCAAAACGGGCGCGTAAATGTTGCGCGTCGTGGCGATGTCCTCGTG
>JAGVTM010000457.1 GCA_019136785.1 Chloroflexota bacterium
TTGCCCAGCGCTTCCTCGATAATGGAAAAGACGACCGTTTGCGTCTGGCGATCCAGCAGTTCGGCGTATTCGCCGCCTACCAGGCGCATTTTGATTTTGTCTGTCTCTCGTATCTTCTCAATGGCTGCTTCCACGGCGGCAGCCAGCCCGTCTGACTCCAACACCAGCGGGCGCAGGGCGAACAACATGCTGCGGATTTCTTTCGACGTTTGTTTAGCCAGCCGTTCCACTTTGGTCAGTTCATCCAACGCCTGCCGCGGGTTTCTGACCATCAGGGAGCGAACGTAGTTGATGTGCATGGCAATGGCGGCGATGCTTTGCGTCGGGCCATCGTGTAAGCTGCGCGCCAGTTCCTTGCGCGCTTCTTCGTCCGCTTCAATCAGGCGCTGCTTTTCGGCGCGCAGGGCCTGGTAAAGCTGGGCGTTTTGCAGGGCGATTACAGATTGATCGGCGACGGCTTTGAAGAACTCCAGGTGGTCTTGATCGAACTGTACGCCAAACTCTGTGCCCACCATCATGGCCCCAAATATCTGGAATCCGGCGCGCAGGGGCACACAGACGGCGCTCTGGCAGGAGTGGAAGGCAATAAATTTGCGCAGTTCTGGGTCCTGGGCCGGTTTGTCAAGACTGACAGGTTCGGCGCTTTTGAAGGCTTCAGCCAGAATGCCGGCACGGTCGCTCACTTCCTGTTCAAAATCGCGGGCGGCAAAGCGGCGCGCGGCTACAGGCACCAGTTTACCTTCTTCATAGAGAAAAACCGCCCCCACCAGCGATTGTGCGGGCATGCCCAACTCCACCAATACCAGGCTGGAAACGTCCAGAGCTACATCCATTACCCGTTCAAAGCTGAGGGTGGCGCTGATGGTGGACGCCATTTGCTGCAGCGCTCTGGCGCGACTGCTGGCTACTCGCAGCCTGTTTAGCTCCTCGTCAATACTAACCAGGGTGACTGCCTGCGTCTGGCGGCCCATCTGGTTAATAGCTACGCCAACCAGCAGCCCCAGAAGCAGCAGCGCGGCGCCAGCCAGAGCCAGCGCGGGCAGCCAGTCAGCCGCTTCGTTTTGCCACAATGTGCTGCGCAGCCCCCAGAACAAGGCAGCCAACCCCAACACGCCCAGGCAAAACAGGACGAGAACCATCCAGGTCAGGCGGCGGAAGCCCTCACGCAGGAGGGTGGCGGCGTTTTTCTTCTTCTGCATAAGTTTCCAGTTAAGCCCACAAAGTCAAACCACGCTGCACCATTATACAGAAGATAAGGCAAAATTCGATAGGATGATGGCGTCATACGCGGCGTCATATGCGGCGTATGACGCAGTTCAGCTTCCGTCGGGGAGACAATATGGGCCGTGGCATACCACCATAGATGAAAATCTTGCCACGAATCCTTTGACGATGCTCAGGACAGGTTTCTCCGCGCTCTCCGCGCCTGCGCGTGAGATTGTTCTTGAAGCATGGGCGGGTCGCCACCCGCCCTACAAGTTATTGTTGAACTGCAACGGCAATTTGGGCAGCCACAAAAGCGTTGTGGCGCAGCAGGGCGGTGTTGGCTTGTAGACTGGCGCCTTCGGTTAGCTGCATCACGCGCTGCAACAGCCAGGGGGTGGCGGCCGGGCCGTGGATGCCGGCAGAGTCTGCCTCACGGGTTGCCACAACCACAGCCGCTTCGACTACGTGTGGGGATAGCTCATCCGCTGCCGGCACGGGCACGGTCACCAGGGTGGCTGAGCGCAAATCCAGGCGGCGGCGGGCCCGAATCACGGCGGCTACCTGCTCAGGCGTATCCAGGCGCACATCCACGGGCAGCCCGCTGCGGCGGCTGTAGAATGCCGGCATTTCATCCACGCCATATCCCACGACCGTTACGCCGTTGGTTTCCAGCACCTCGCGGGTGGCCGGCAAATCCAAAATAGCCTTCGCCCCGCTGCATACCACGGTCACAGGCGTGCGACCCAATTCTTGCAAGTCGGCGCTGACGTCAAAAGGATGCCCACGATGTACGCCGCCAATTCCGCCCGTGGCAAACAATTCAATCCCCACCTGATGGGCAATGATCATCGTGCCGGCTACGGTGGTCGCCCCATCTTCCGCCAGCGCCAGCGCCAGCGGCAAATCGCGCCGGCTGCACTTGCGCACCGCTGCTTGCGGGCGCTGCCCCAGGTATAAAAGCTGCGCCTCGCTCAAGCCTACGTGAATCTGGCCCTGCAGGATGGCGATAGTTGCCGGCAACGCCCCCCCCGCGCGCACGGACGCTTCAATGGCTCTGGCTGTCTCCACATTTTGTGGATAAGGCAGTCCATGCGTAATCAACGTGCTTTCCAATGCCACGACGGCTTGACCATCCCGCAGTGCGGCGGCAATTTCTGATTGAATGTGAAACGGCAGGTTCATATGTAATGCTCTGCGGCGCGACGCACTTCCAAAGGGCGTTGCGCCTGTGTGTTTGTTTAGCCAATGTTAACAATAAACTGGTAAACTGGCGCTGTTTGTTAGCGGCGGATAGGTCGCTATACTGTAGGCTGTACAATCGGA
>JAGVTM010000463.1 GCA_019136785.1 Chloroflexota bacterium
GAAGAAGGCGACTGCCGACGTCCAGGCTACCCCAACGTGAAAGTAGAAGATGCGCTGCACCTGGCCCATGGTGCGTTCCATAGGAACATAGAAAAAGATAAGAGCGAGACAGGCCAGCAGCATGATGGCGGCTAACCAGTTCAAGATACGGACAGGACGATCCAGGCGGCTTACTGACATGAGGTTGATTATCCTCCGTAACCGTTACAAAACGGTTAAATATTGATGAACATTTACCAAACGCTCGCCCGCCCCTACTCTTCCACCACAAAGTGGAACGTGAGCAGACCCGCTGTTAACATCAGAACGTCAAAAGCAATGACCAACGAAATGGGAAAGGCCACGTCGGCCCATGCCGGCATTTCCGCCAACATAAAAGCAGAGGCAGCGGTGGCGGCAGCCATTACCGACGGCAGCGACAGCGGCAGTAGCAGCACAGGCAGCAGCACAGAGCTGCTGCGGCTGCGCGAGGTCATGGAGGCGACTAAAATGCCGGCAGCCACAAACCCCAACGTGCCCAGAAACAACACCCCCCATATGGGCGGACGGTAAAACGGGCGGTTAAAAAACACAATGAAAACAGGCAGCAAGATTGCTTCCACAATCATCGTGAACAACGTCGTACTTAACACCTTGCCCAGGTAAACGGCGCTGCGATCAATGGGCGAGACCAGAATCCCTTCCAGGGCAAAATTTTCCTGCTCGGCGTTCATCGTGCGATTCAGCCCCAATGTGCCCGCCAGCAAGATAGTGCTCCACAAAAACCCCATGGAGGCGTTGCGCGCCGCTGCCAGGTCGCTGGACAGAGCCGACGCGCCCAGAGCAAAGTTAAACACCACCGCCACCGCCAGCGAGAAGATCAACATCACACTCAAAATCTGGCGGGTGTGCCGCTCCATGGTCAAATCTTTCCAGATGATGGCCCAAACAGCAGCCAGATAAGCAGACAGTTGTGCAGACACAAACGACCTGTTCCCGTAGACCCGGAGGTCTTTTTCTTACGCTTGCGGCTGGGCTATGCGTGTAATTTCTGCGTACAGCGCCAGAAAATCACCCTGGCTGATAGCCGCCCGCTCAATTTCCGAAGCAATTTTACCACGATTTAGAATAGCGATGCGGTCGCACAGATTTAAGCCGCGGGCAAAATCGTGCGTAATCATTAAAATTGTGCGCCCCCGCTCTTTTTCCGCTTGTAGCAGGGATTCCAGAATGCCGCTGGCTTCCTGATCTAACCCCGTATACGGTTCGTCCAGCAGCAGCACGTCCGGTTCATGCAGTGTCGCGCGGGCAATGGTCAGGCGCTGCAACATGCCGCGCGAGAACGTGCGCACCGGGTCGCGCTGCCGCGCCGACAGGCCCACCGCTTTCAACGCCGCCAGGATGCGTCGCTCCCGTTCTGGCAAACTGTAGAGACGGGCATAGAAAGCCAGGTTTTCGCTGGCGGTCAAGTCTGGATAAAGCAGCGAGTGGTGGGAGACGAAGCCGATGTGGCGGCGAATTCTGTTAGCGTATTTCGGCAGCGTCCAGCCGCCGACCTGCACCAACCCGTCTCCAGGTCTGAGCAGCGTGGCCACAATGCGCATCAACGTCGTTTTGCCCGCGCCGTTTGACCCCACCAGCGTGACAAACTCGCCATCAGCCACCGACAGATTGACGCCGCGCAGCACCGGATTTAGGCCATAATTCTTGACCAGGCCCTCAATCTTGATCATGCTCTATTTACCGACCTGGCGAAACGCCTGCTGCACAATGGTCTGCGCTTCCGCCTGCAGTTGGCGCAAGTGGTCTATGCCCTTGAAGCTTTCCGCGTAAATCTTATACACTTCTTCTGTGCCTGACGGGCGGGCGGCAAACCAGCCATTTTCGGCGACCACTTTCAGCCCGCCCATGACCGCGTTGTTCCCTGGCGCGCGCGTCAATTTCGCCGTGATAGGCTCCCCTGCCAGCATCGTAGCCGTGATCATGTCCGGCGACAGGCTTTTCAACACATCCTTTTGCACGCGGTTAGCCGGCGCATCCATGCGTTCATAGACCGGGTCGCCAAAGCGGGCCGCCAGGTCGGCATAATGTTCGCCGGGGTCTTTGCCGGTGACGGCGGTGATTTCGGCAGCCAGCAAGTCCATGATGATGCCGTCTTTGTCTGTCGTCCAGACTGAGCCATCCTGTCGCAAGAAGGACGCGCCCGCGCTTTCTTCGCCGCCAAAGCCGTAAGAACCATCCAACAGACCATCCACAAACCATTTGAAGCCAACGGGCGTTTCCGCCAATCGCCGCCCCAGATGGGCCGCTACGCGGTCAATCATGCTGCTGGAAACGAGCGTTTTGCCAATGGCGGCGTCGCTGCGCCATTGCGGGCGATGTTGGAACAGATACCAGATGCTGACCGCCAGGAAATGATTGGGGTTCAACAGCCCCACGCTTTGGGTAACGATGCCGTGCCGGTCGGCGTCAGGATCGTTGCCAAAAGCAATGTCGAACCGATGCCGCAGGTCAATCAGGCTGGCCATGGCGTAAGGTGAAGAACAAT
>JAGVTM010000555.1 GCA_019136785.1 Chloroflexota bacterium
CCCCGTATTGACGTTTACCCCACCCATCGCCATCAGGATTTCTTGCTGCGAGCAGGCCGGCCCTTCCCGTACGGCGCCAGCTTTGTGCCCGGCGGCGTCAACTTCTCCATTTTTTCGCGCCACGCCAGCGAATGCACGCTGGTGTTGTATGAAAAGGGACAGCGGGATCCCCTGGTAGAGATTCCCTTTCCCGACGAGTTCCGCATCGGCCACGTGTTTGCCATGGTCGTATTTGGCCTGGATTATGAGACGATTGAGTATGGGTATCGTTTTAGCGGGCCATATGCCCCGCACGTTGGGCATCAGTTCGATGCCGATCACGTGCTGTTGGATCCGTATGCCAGGGCCATTAGCGGGCGCGAGACGTGGCGGGGGACGATGGACCCGCGTAATGGTTACCAACATCGGGCGCGCCTGGTGTATGATGACTTTGACTGGCAGGCGGACCGTCCGTTAGAGAAGAACGTTGAAGACCTGGTGATCTATGAAATGCACGTGCGCGGTTTTACGCGCCACCCTTCGGCGGGGGTGAAGTATCCGGGCACGTTTGCCGGCATTCGCGCCAAAATCCCGTACCTCAAGCAGCTAGGCATCAACTGCGTGGAACTGATGCCCATTCAAGAATTCGACGAGTTGGAGAACAAGCACACCAATCCGCTTACCGGCGAACGGCTGGTGGATTATTGGGGGTACAACCCCATCGGCTTCTTTGCGCCCAAAGCGGGTTACGCCGCCATGGGCCGCTTCGGCATGGAAGTGGACGAACTGAAGGCGTTGGTCAAAGAACTGCATAAGCATGACATGGAGGTCATTCTGGATGTGGTCTTCAACCACACTGCCGAAGGCGGCGAAGATGGGCGCACCATCTCCTTCCGCGGCATTGACAATAAAACCTACTACATGCTGCGCCCCGACGGCGGATATTATAATTTTAGCGGCTGTGGCAACACCATGAACTGCAACAACCCGGTGGTGCGCAACATGGTGCTGGACTGCCTGCGCTACTGGGTAGCCGAGTATCACATAGATGGCTTCCGCTTTGACCTGGCTTCCATCATGGGGCGGGATGCGCGCGGTCAGCCGTTAGCCAATCCGCCGCTGTTGGAAGCCATGGCTTATGACCCTGTTCTGGGGCGCACCAAACTAATCGCCGAAGCATGGGACGCAGGCGGATTGTATCAGGTTGGTTCCTTCCCTTCTTATGGGCGGTGGACGGAATGGAACGGGCAATATCGAGACACCCTGCGCCGCTTCCTCAAGGGAGACCTGGGCCAGGCGCGCGATGTGGCGCTGCGCATCCAGCGGTCGCCCGACCTGTATCCTGAACGGGGCCCGGCGGCTTCGGTGAACTTCATCACCTGCCACGATGGTTTTTCGCTGGCAGACCTGTTTGCCTACGACGACAAACACAATCTGGCGAATGGCGAAAACAATCAAGACGGGCACAACGCCAACCACAGTTGGAACTGCGGCGCGGAGGGGCCCACCACGGACGCGGCAATCCTGACGCTGCGGCGGCGCATGATGAAGAACGCCATCGCCATTTTGATGGTCAGCCAGGGCGTGCCGCTGCTGCTAATGGGGGATGAGGTGGCGCACACCAAACAGGGAAATAACAATACGTATTGCCACGACAATGACCTGAACTGGTTTGACTGGACGCGGGTAGAACAGGAGGCGGAGATGCTGCGGTTTTGCCGGCAGATGATTGCCTTCCGCCACGCCCACCCCCTGCTGCGCAAACGGCACCATTTCCGCCATGAAGATTATGTAGAAAGCGGTTACCCGGACATTTCCTGGCATGGCGTAAACGCCTGGGCGCCCGATTGGTCCTACCATTGTCGCACGCTAGCGTTCATGCTGTGTGGGCAACACGCGCGCCAGGGGGCGGTTCAAGATAATTACGTGTACGTCGCCATGAATATGCACTGGGAAGCGCATACGTTTGAACTGCCGCGGCTGCCGGCACGGCGGCGCTGGCACAGTTTTGTGAATACGAGTTTGCCTGCGCCTCAGGACATCTGCCAGCCGGGGCAGGAAGCGCCGCTGCGCGAACAGCAGCAGATTCAGGTGGGCCCGCGGTCGGTTGTGATTTTGTCAGGGCGGTAGAGAAGGAAGGGAGAAGGAAGAAGGGAGAAGGAAGAAGGTAAGGACGCGGTGTGATTGATGGGATATTTTACCGTTTGCGGGTGGCGTGATGAGAAAAATGGTGGTTCCTGGAAAAATTGAATCCTTGCCGGCAATCGCCCAATACGTGCTGCAGGCGGCCTGCCTGGCGCAGCTAAACGAACAGACTGCCTACCGCCTGCGCCTGGCGGTGGACGAGATTGCCACCAATATCATCACGCATGGTTATGCAGCCAGGGCGGCAGAAGGCTCATTGACGTTGTGGGCTGTGTTGGAGGAATCTTGCTTGCTGATTCACCTGGAAGACACGGGCCAACATTTCGACCCCAACCAGGCGCCGCCGCCGAACCTGCGCACACCACCGGAAAGCAGAGCGCCGGGGGGCCTGGGTATTTACCTGGCGCAGTGGGGCGTGGATCAGGTGCGGTATGAACGGCTGCCCGGCGGCAACCGCACCACGTTTGTGGTGCAGCGCTGCTGCCGGCAGCAACCCGGGCCGGGTTCGCCGCCAGCTTAGGGTCTGCGACGACCCATCATCGGCTATGAAAATTCCTTACGAGCATGTATTGATTGTGACGGCGGATGCCGCGCAGGCGGCAGCGTTGGGCGAACCGCTGCGACAGCAGGCAGGCTGGTACGCGGTGACCACCGTTTCCCAGGCGGCGCAGGCGTTATCGGTATTGGCTGCCCATCCGTTTGATCTGATTCTGGTGGATGTGGCGATTGCCGCTGCCGGCGATTTCGCCTTTTTACATGCGCTGCAAGCCAATTTGCCGCTTAACCAGACGCCCGTGATGGTGCTGGGGGACGGGGAACAGAGCGGGCTGCTGGCAGCCTGTCTGGCTGAAGGGGCGACCGATTTCTTGCTGCAACCAGCGCATCCGGCGCTGCTGAAGACAAGCGTGAACAGCACCTTACAGCGCAAACAACTGCAAGAGCAGGCAGCCTCTCCGCTGGCGGCGTTCAACGAAATGAAGAAGCTGGCGGACGATTTGCGCAACGTCATCTTGCCGTTGGGGGTGGCGCTGTCCACCGAACCGGATTTCGACCGGCTGCTGGAGCGGTTTGTGTTGGAGGCGCAGGAGATTTGTGGCGCAGATGCCGGCACCATCTATCTCCGCTCCAGCGACGATCATCTGTATTACGCCGTCACACGCATCAGCTCCCTGAACATCGCCTATGGCGGCACAACAGGGCAGGCAGTGCCGTATGCGCCGCTGCCGCTGTATGACCCGCTGACCGGGGCAGCCAACCAGCAGCATGTGGTCACCCACGTTGCCCTGGCTGGTCGTTCCGTGAACATCGCCAACGTCTATAAAGATGCTGACTTTGACTTTGCGGAAACCAGAGCCTTTGACGAGGCGAATGCGTATCTCTCTATTTCCTGCCTGACCGTGCCCATCAAGAATGAACAAATGGCGGGCGTGCTGCAATTGTGGAACGCCAGAAATCCTGGAACAGAGGCGGTTACGTCCTTCAGCATGTACCACCAACTGGTGGCGGAATCGCTGGCATCGCAAATTGCCGTGGTGCTGCACAACCACCGGCTGCGCCAGCGACAGGAGGCGCTGCTGCGGTATGAGCGGGAAATGCAGTTGGGTCGCCAGATTCAGCGCGGCTTCTTTCCCGAAAAACTGGCACAGCCGCCTGGTTGGGAGGTGATGGCGCGCTTCCACTCAGCGCGCGAGGTGGCTGGCGATTTTTACGACGTCATTCCCTTGCCGCACGAAAAGCTGGGGCTGGTGGTCGCCGACGTTTGCGACAAGGGGCTGGTAGCGGCGTTGTTTATGGCCCTGGCGCGTAGTCTGCTGCGCGCTTTCATCATGCAGCATTATTATTTGCTGAACCACGAACGCCCCACCGCAGGCGGGGCCAACGCCAGCCAGCGGGCGGCGGGTTTTCGTCCGGTGGATGCCACGGCGCTGCTGGATACGGTGCAGTTGACCAATGCCTACCTGGGCAGCAACCATGGAGAGACGCACATGTTTGTGACGCTTTTTCTGGCGGTGCTGGACCCACAAACGGGGCATCTGGCTTACGTCAACTGTGGGCATAATCCGCCCATCATCGCCAATCAGGCAGGCGAACTGCGGCGGCTGCCGCCGACTGGCCCGGCGGTAGGGCTGCGGGCGGAGGCGCGTTACCGTCTGGAGACAACGACACTAAAACCAGGGGAGATGCTGCTGGCTTTTACGGATGGGGTGCCAGAAGCGCGCAGCGCCGATGGGGCGTGGTTTACGGAAGCGCGGTTGTTGGGGATGATACCGGCATTCACCCACCCCACCGCAGGTGGGGCTGCCGCCGCCGCCCTGCTCGACCAGATAGACGCGGCTGTGCAGCAGCACATGGCGGGCAGCGAGCTTTCCGACGACATCACCATGCTGGCCGTGCGACACAAGGAAGAGGGCGAGGCGTAGCCGTTGCGCCTGGCAGGCTGTCAAACCTGGCGACAGTAGCGTTGGGCGGTATTTGCCAGGATTTGGGCCAGGTCGGCGACTGATTGTACGTCCACCCACTCTTCGTCGCTGTGCAGACCGTAGCCGCGCGGCCCAATGATGACGGTTTCCATGCCGGCATCTGCCAGCAGCGCTGCGTCCGTCCAAAACGTCTGTCCCATATGGGCTGGCGGCGCGCCCAGACAATCTACCACAGCTGCCTCTACGACCGCTACCAACGGCGCGTTCGCCGCCACCTCAAAAGGCGAACGGGCAAAAAAGGGCGTCACGCTGGCTTGAAAGGTAGGGTCGGCGGCGGCTAACCGGTCCACAATCGCCTGCAGTTCAGCGGCAGCCACGTCTACCGTTTCGCCAGGGATGGTGCGCCGCTCAATTTGCAGCGTGCAGTTCGCCGCATAAACGCTCAACGCTGAGCCGCCCGACAACAAAGCCGCGTGCAGCGACGGAGGGCCCACCAGCGGGTGCGGCAGGCGCTGCCGCAGCGCCTGCTCCAACTTATCCAACTCTGCCAGAAAGCGCCCCATGCGCATGTTGGCGTCCACGCCTTCGCGGAAGCGGCTGCCATGCGCCGCGCGACCAACGGTTTCTACGCGGAACCAGATAAAGCCGCGATGGGCGCGGCATAGAGCCAGGTCGGTGGGTTCGGTGACAATGGCGGCGTCCGCCCGCACTTGCTGTACCAGATGCTCCGTCCCCAGGCTGGCATACTCTTCATCAGCTACGGCGGTAATCCACAAATCTCCTTGCAGCGTCGCGCCCGCCGCCGTTAATGCCTGCGCCGCGCCTAGCATTGCCGCCAGCCCGCCTTTCATATCGTAAGCGCCGCGCCCATACAGGCGACCATCGCGCACCTCGCCCGCAAATGGCGCAGCCATGCCAGCTACGCCAACCGTATCCATGTGGGCGTTCAACAGCAAGGAGCGCCCACCGCCCTGCCCCGCCAACCGTCCGACCACATTGGGGCGACCCGGCGCCGCCTCGCTAACCTGGACGGATAAGCCCAACCGTTCTAGCTGCGCCGCCACATAAGCGGCCACAGCCGCCTCGCCGGCGCCGCCGGCTACCAGGGAAGGGTTCACCGAGTCCAGCCGGACAAGCCGCTGCAAGACGGACTGAACGTAAATGGGGTCAACACGCAATGCGGAAACCATATTCTCCAGGAGTAATCATTCACTCCTCTGTAGGTTGAGCCTGTCGCAACCGATTCCCGGCGACAGGCTCAGAGCCTGCCCCTGCAGCAGATTCAGGACAAGCTCTGAGTTTACTGAAGGGGAGCGAGGGGTGAATGGTCACGCCTTGAGTTTACCGAAGGGGTTTGGAATGACCATTCATTACAGATCTCAAACCTGCTGCGCCAACGTTACTATCTGATTTTGCCGCGCAGATTCGTAGAGAGCCAGCACGGTGCGCACATGATGGCGGGATTCGTCTAATGTCAGGTAAGGGGGGGCGCCGTCCAGGATGGCGGCGTGCATATCTTCGACTTCTCCCAGATAGAGCATTTTATCAGGGACGGCGATCTCCTGCGGTTCGCCATCCTTGGAAAAAAAGAGCAAACGGCGGTCATCGTGTACCTGGGTAAAAGGCCGGTTCAGGTGCAAGCGACCTTCCGTGCCAATGACTTCGGCGACCGTGTAAAAGGGTGTACGGAAAGCGGCGGCAATTTGCGCCAGGCGGTCGCCTGTGTAGCGCATCTGTCCCACAAACGTTTCGTCTACGCCAGAGGAACCTACCCATTGGCTGCCGGCAACTGACAGCGGCGGTTCGCCCATAATAAATTGGGCAAAGCTGAGGGGGTAGACGCCTACATCCCACAGGCAGCCGCCGCCCCACTGCGGCGTCAGGCGAATGTTGTGGCGACTGCGAATGGCAAAGTCGAAGCTGCCGCGTACCAGGCTGATCTCGCCCAAATGCCCGGCGCGCACCCAGTCGCCCACGATTTTGGTCTGGGGATGGTGGCGGTACATGAAGGCTTCCGCCAACACGCAGCCTGATTCGCGGCTGGCGGCCATCATCTCCTCTATCTGCGCCAGCGTGATCGCCAGCGGTTTTTCGCACAGGACGTGCACGCCGCGACGCAGGGCATACACCGACCATTCGGCGTGAAGGTGGTTGGGCAGGCTGATGTAAACGGCATCCACCAGGCCAGAATCCAACATGGCTTCGTAGCTGCCAAAGGCGTGGGAGATTTGCCATTGTTGGGCGTAGGCGGCGGCTTTGCCGGCATCGCGGCTGGCAACGCCAACCAGTTCGCCCCGCCGGGAGGCGCGGAGGGCCGGAATCAAGGCGCGGTTAATGTTAGCAGTGGAGAGCAGTCCCCAACGTACTTTGTTCATATCTAGCGGTAAGCCGCAATGCCGCTGCCGAAAGCGTCGGCGTTGCTGGTATCTAAGCCAATAAGGGCTTCTTGCAGGGCGAATGTACTCTGATAGAAGCGGGCGCGGGGGGCGGCAGAGATCATTTCAGGGTAGTAGTCGCTGCAGCGGGCGTAAAAGTCGTCATCAAAGCTGGCCAGAATGCCGGCAAAATCCACCGCCGCATCTCCCAGACCAGTCTCGCCAAAGTCAACTACCCCTGTCAGTCGTTCCGTGGCCGGGTCCCACAGCAAGTTACCCGTGCCAAAATCGCCGTGGCGCAGCATGGGCCTGAATGTAGACATGGCGGGATCGTCCAGATAGGCGGCAAACTGGCGGGACACCTGCTGGCGGGCGTCCGGGCGCATATATTCAAACAACTCCGTTTGCACCCGCTGGTACATGGCGGCGTAAGCATCGCGCCGATCCGCCAGGGGCAACCGCAGCCGCCGCAGCACGTCGGCAGGTATGTGGTGCAATTCGCGCAGGAAAGTGGCAATCTGGCCCGCCAGCGTGTCCAGGGCTTCGGGGTTGGCGATCTGGTCGAACACATGCCGCCACAGAGGGCGACCGGGGATCATGGAGTAGCCCATGAAAGCCATGCGCCGCTGGTCGTGTTCCAGATCATAAAACAGTGGACGGGGCACAGGCAGGGTGACGTAGTTTTGGATTAGTTGTAAAACAGCAATCTCTTGTTCCAGGCGCGCCGCCGCCGCCGGATAACGGGCAAAGCGAAAAACGAGGGCTTCGTTGACGATGAGGACATCATTGAACTGGCCGTCCTGATTCAGGGAAACCGACTGGATGGTCAGATCGGGGTAGCGTTCACGAATGCGATGAAGATGACGGTTCCAGGGGTGGTGGCGTTCGTTCATAGGGATCCAGGGTTATGGTGCAGAGGTAGATGCCGGCAGGTTAAGCTGCGCCGCCAACCAGGTCAGGCGGTCGTGGGCCGCGTCCTCGTTCAGGTCGTGGCCGGCATCATACCAGCGGAGTTCTTTGGGCGCGGCAGCCGCATCGTAAAACGCCTGCGCCTGTTCGACGGGCACGTGTGGGTCTTGCCGGCCAAATTGAAAGAGAAGGGGCGACGGAAACAAAGCGGCGACGTTGTTAATGGGATCCAGGGGGGCCATTTGCGCCTCAAAAGCCAGGCGCGGCGCGCCATCCAGCGGCGGGTAGTAGAGATACCAGTCGGGGAAGCGGGGCGTGCCCGCCATAAGCACGTAACAGGTGGGGCGGGGCGTGACGTGGCTGAGCAGCAAGCCATACATGGCGCCAAAATCGTGTCCCACCAGGGCTAACCGCTGCGGGTCAACGCCTGGCTCCGCCAGCAACAGGCGCAGCGCCAGGCGCAGTTCGATGACCTGGCGAATGGAGCCGGCATAGTCGTCTGCCTGGGTGCGCTTGATGAACCAGTCGCGGTCGGACCACATCGTTTCCACCAGCAGGGAGACGCAGCCGCGCTTGCCCAGTTCCAGGGCTTCGTCCAGGAATTGGCTGCGGTTGGCGTTGGGGGCTTCGTCATACCAGTGGAGGTAGAGAATGCCGGCATACGCTCCCTTCTCCACGCGGGGACGCACCAGATAAGCAGCACGGCGATAGCCAAAGGGCGTGGCGTAAGTGAAATTGCGGCTGATAACCTGGTCGCTGCGGCGCACGCCCGCCAGGCGCACGTCTGGGTCAAACTGCGGGTCAAGAGCAAACAGGGAAGCAAGAGACATAGCCAGAAATCCTAACCAACCTTCAATGACAGGCGGATGCAGTCCATCCACTATGCGCTCTATTGTACCCGTTTTTTGCCGTTTGCACGGGGGAGTCAGGGCAATTCAAACCAGAAGGTGGTTCCCTGTCCGGGCTGGCTCTCCACCCAGATGCGCCCGCCGTGGGCGTGGATGATGCCGCGGCAGATGCTCAAGCCGAGGCCTGAGCCGGCGCCGTTGGCGCTGCCCTCCGCGGCGCGGCTGCCTCCCGCAGTCCGGCTGCGGGCTCCCGCAGTCCGGCTGCGGGCAGCGTCCGCGCGCCAGAAGCGGTCAAAAACGCGCGCCTGGGCTTCTGTCGTCAAGCCTGGCCCGTTGTCCCGCACAAAAACGCGCACGCCCCCATTCTGGGCGCGCCCCCCCAGCGTCACCTGCGGCGCTCTGCTGCCGCCTTGCGGCGCGTAGCGCAGGGCGTTTGCCAGCAGATTGCCCAACACTTGCTGCAAGCGCGCCTTATCAGCCAATACGGAGGGGAGGCTCTGTGCCGGCAAATCCAACGATAACTGCACGCCTTCCGCTTCCGCCAGAGGAGCGAAGGCGGCAAACGCTTGCTGCAGCAGCAGCGCCACATCCAGGTTCGTTTTCTGCAAGGGAAGCTGCCCCGCCTCCGCCAGCGACAGGGTGCGCAGTTCATCCACCAACCGCCCCAGGCGCACCGTCTCCTCATGCACCAACGTCAGATTCTCAGGGGTGGCGGCAAAGACGCCATCTAGCATCCCCTCCAGGTGACCGCGCACCACGCTCAGCGGCGTGCGCAGTTCGTGCGCCACGTCCGCCAGCATTTGCTGCCGCTGCTGTTCCGCCGCCGCCAGAGAGTGCGCCATCTGGTTAAAACTGGCAGCCAGTTCGCCAAGCTCATCCTGGCTGTGCACGTTGACTGTTTGGGTCAGGTCGCCCGTCGCCAGGCGGCGCGTAGCCTGCGTTAGCTGCTGCAACGGGCGCGTCAATCGCTGCGCCAGCCAGACCCCCAACAGCAGCGCCAGACCAACGGCTGCCAGCCCCCCCCACAACAGCGCCTGATTGACCGACTGCAAGAAAGCGGCGGCATGGGCGCTGGATTGCGTCATGCGGGTCATCATGCCCTGACCCGCGCCGCCCGGCTCCAGCACCAACAGCGTCCCGACCAGTATGCCCTCCACGGCAACAGGCAGCGAGGCAAGCTGCGTCATACTACTTGCGGGGCGACCTCGTCCGGCGCCTGCTGTGGCCACAATCTCGCCCGCAGCGTCTAGCAGCCGGTAAGCAAAGCTTCCCTGGCTCCTTTCTGCGGCCAACAGAGATTCAACGCCTGTCCAGCTTCCTTGCTGGCGATAGTAGTCACTGAGGCGAAGCTGCAGGTCGTCAAGCTGCGACTGGCTGACAAACTGGCGAAATTGGGTAGTGGTGACGCGGTTGGAGAGTACGGCTACTACGGTTACGCCAACGATGACTACCAGTAAAATCGCCGCCGTCAGCCTGACCCATAAGTGGTGGAACATGGCGGCTACCCCAACATTTCTTCGCGGGCAAAGCGGTAGCCTACGCCAAAGACGGTGAGAATGTAGCGCGGGCTGCCGGGGTCAGGTTCGATTTTCTTGCGCAGATTCTTGATGTGCACGTCAATGGTGCGTTCGTAGCCATCGTAGGCAAACCCCTGCGTGCGTTCCAGCAGTTCCAGGCGGCTGAAAGCGCGACCGGGGCTGTTCATGAGCGTGTACAGCAGATCGAACTCCATGCGGGTCAGGGTAACGGGTTGGCCCGCCTGGATTAGTTCGTGGGCGTCGGGGTCGAGGGTCAGGTCGCCAGCCCGCAGCAGGGAGGATTCGGGCGGGGCAGACGTTGTCCGCCGCAGCACAGCGCGCACGCGGGCCACCAATTCACGGGGGCTAAAGGGTTTGGTCAGGTAATCGTCGGCGCCCATCTCCAGCCCCATGATTTTGTCTACGTCATCCACGCGGGCGGTGAGCATGATAATGGGGGTGTTCCGCTCCTGGCGATGCTGGCGCAGAAATGCCCAGCCATCCATTTGGGGCATCATCAAGTCCAGGATGATCAAGTCGGGCTGGTGATCGCGGGCGGCGAAGAGGGCGTCACGGCCATTGCCGGCAGTGACAACCCGATACCCCTCCTGCTCCAGATAGCCGCGTACCAGGTTGGTAAGTTTGGGTTCGTCATCCACAACCAAAATCAGTTTGCTCATATAATGGCTGATTA
>JAGVTM010000338.1 GCA_019136785.1 Chloroflexota bacterium
GGAGGGCTGCCCCGCCGCAGGCGGGGCAGCCCCCCCCTGCTGCTGCCCGCTAATTTCCCTCACGCGCCGCCATAATCTCACCCTGCAGCCGCACCTGATCCGGCGGAATATCCAACAATACCACCAACTCCTGCGCCAGCTTCGCAAACGTCGGCGCCGCCGTCTGCGACCCCCACGGGTTAATCTGCGGCCTGTCCAACTTCACCAACACAATAATCTCCGGGTCATCTGCCGGCAGCCAGCCAATAAACGACCCAATCACATCATAAGGCAAATACACCCCCCCCTCCGCAATCTGCGCCGTGCCCGTCTTGCCGGCAATCGTATACCCCGGCACCTGCGCCTCATACACCTCAAAATTCACCGCCGTCACCGCCATCGCCGTCAACTGCTGCGCCGTCTCCTTACTCACCGCCTGGCTCAACACCGTCGGTTCATGCCGCAGCACCTGCCCCTGCCGGTGAATCTCCTGCACAATATACGGCTCCATCAACCGCCCCTCATTCGCCAGCGCCGAAGCCGCCACAATCATCTGCAGCGGCGTCACCGCCAACCCCTGCCCAAAAGCATTCGTGCCCAGGCTCGCTTCCGTCCAGTTCGCATCCCCCGGCAGCGGCATAATACCAATCTCTTCCGCCATCAAATCAATCCCCGTGCGCCGCCCAAAATTAAACCGCTCCATATAATGATAATACACGTCTGGCCCCATCCACGAAGCCAGCGTCGCCGCCCCCACGTTCAGCGAACGCGACAGCAGCGTTGTCATATCCGTCAGACCCGGCGCGCTGCGATCCCAGTTGTGCATCAGGCTGCCGCCCAGTTCAATCGTGCCCGAATCATAATACGTGCTTTGCGGCGTCACCGTGCCCGAATCCAACGCCGCCGCCATCGTGATCAGCTTCATCACCGACCCCGGCTCATATTGCTGGCTTACCGCGGGATTCAGCAGCAGCCCCTCCTCAGCCTCATAAAAATTATAGGGCGTAAAGTCAGGTTTGCTGGCCATGGCCAGGATAGCCCCTGTGCGCGGGTCCATCACAATGATTGTGCCCGAACGCGCCTGATGCTCAATCAACGCCTCTGCCAGCGCCTTCTCCACCGTAAACTGCACCGTCCGGTCAATCGTCAACACCAGGTCCGCCCCTTCCCGCGCAATCACATTTGGCTGGTAAGTCAGCGGCGAAATATTCACCGTGGCGCTGGCGGCTTCGCCTGCCAGTTCCCGCTGGTAATACCCTTCCAGCCCGGAACCACCAGACCCCTCAAAATCCACGTAACCCAACACATGGCTCAGCAAATTGGCCTGCGGGTAAATACGGCGCGGCAGCGGGTCAATCTGGATGCCATCGTAATCTAGCAGCCGCACCGCATCCGCCACTTCCGTGGACACCCGCCCCGACAGCAGTACATAAGGTTCTTCCGATTCCAGTACGGCTAGAATATTCTGCCGCCGTTCCTGCAAAACGGGAGCCAGCGACGTTGCCGCTTCGCCGGCGTCTACAACCATGTTAGGCGCCACGCTGATCTGGTAATCTGCCCCGTTTGCCGCCAGCACCGCCCCATTTCGATCATAAATGACGCCGCGATCGGGTTCCGCCACCACGCGCACCAGCTTATTCCGCTCGCCGCGCGTCACCCAGTCTTGCCCTTGCACCACCTGAAAGGCAAACAGCCGCCCCACAATAATGAAGGTGGCGAAACAGAGACCGGTAATAATCACCCAGGTTCGTTTTGATTGGCTGTTATTCACCTGATTCTCCTTGCACCAGGTTGCCGAATTCTGCCTTAACCAGCAACCACAACGCCTCACTCATGCTGTGGGGTGGGTTGCGTGGCGGCGTGTCTGGCGGCGGCCCGGAGCCATTCTCCTTTGCGGCGGCGTCTGCCGGATAACCCGGCACCACCAGGTACTCGATGTTGTCAGCCTGCGCCGGCACAAAACCAAGCTGTCGCGCCTCCACCTCCAACCGTTCCAGCGACTGCGCCGCCGCAATATCCGTCTCAATCTCCGCGTTCTGCCGCTTCAGATTGTCCAGGTCTTCTTGCAGCAACTGCACCCGCCGCCCCACAATAGCGATGCGGCTCGTCTGGCTGAGGTAAATTGCCCCTAACAAGGCAATCAAAATCAAAATAATGCCCCAGCCCAACGCCGCCTGTGCTTCAGTCAGCCAGGGTAACTTCTTCAGCGCTTCCGCAGCGCGTTGTCGGGCGTTCGTGATCGGATCAGACACAGTTTGCATTGGTGAGTGGTTGTTTCCCAAACTAGTACCGCAACAATGTGATTTTGAGGAGTTTGCATCTGAGGATGCAAACTCCTCATTTTACGTTTGACGGGACACTAGCCGTCATAGAAGTTCCACGTTTGGGCACGAATTGAACTTCGCATTTCTTTGCGGGCATCCGTGCCCGCCCCCTGCCTCGTGGAGTAAGCATTCTTGCCCGCCATCTCTCCTGCTAAGGCGGGCATCCCTGCCCGCCCCTGCCTCGTGGAGTAAGCATTCTTGCCCGCCATCTCTCCTGCTAAGGCGGGCATCCCTGCCCGCCCCTGCCTCGTGGGCAATTTTGGGCGCATTGCGCCCAAAATTGCCCACTAAAAATTGTGTCATGCCCGCCGCAGGCGGGCATGACACCCGCGCATCACCCCACCCCCAACTTCTCCGCCACCCGCAGCCGCGCACTGCGGCTGCGCGGATTCGCCGCCACCTCCACCGCCCCCGGCTGCACCGCCTTCCGCGTCACCAGCCGCACCACCGCCCGCGCCGCGCACGTGCACACCGGCTGCTGCGGCGGACAAACACAATCCCGGCTAAGCTCACGGAACCTCTGCTTCACCAGCCGATCCTCCAGCGAGTGAAAACTGATCACCGCCATCCGCCCGCCTGGTTTCAGGAGCTGAATGCCGGCATCTAACCCCTTTTCCACCGCCGCCAACTCTTCATTCACCGCAATCCGCAGCGCCTGAAACACCAGCGTCGCCGGATGCTTCCGCCCACGCCGCCCGGCTGCCGCCTCTACCACCTGCCGCAGTTGCCCCGTCGTCGTCAACGGTCGCGCCGCCGCCACCGCCCGCGCCAGCTTCCGGCTCTGTCGTTCTTCGCCATAGCGCCAGAACAGATCCGCCAGTTCCGCTTCCGTTAAATTGTTAACCAGATCCGCCGCCGTAACCCCCTGACTGGGGTCAAAACGCATATCCAGCGGCCCATCCTGTAGAAACGAAAACCCCCGCCTGCCCTCATCTAGCTGGCGGGAAGACAATCCCAGGTCGAGCAAAATGCCGTCTACCTGGCTGAATCCCAGAGGTGGCGCCAGGCGGCTCATTTCCGCATAACTGGCATGGACAAAAATAATACGGCTGGCATCCGCTTGCAGGCGCTCGCGGGCAAAAGCAATCGCCGCCGGGTCACGATCAAAAGCCAATACCTGCCCATCGGGAGCAGTTGCTGCCAGCAAGGCTGCTGCATGACCGCCGCCCCCAACCGTGCCATCAATGTACCGTCCGCCTGGTTGGGGTTGCAGCAGAGTCATGACCTCCGCCAGCAGCACCGAAACGTGACCTGAATCCAACTAAATTCCTAGATCGTCCCAACGGGTGGCGTCGTCGCTGTCTTCTACAGCCGCGCGCACAGATTGCCAGGCGACGGCGTTCCAGATTTCCACGTAGTTGTACATACCCGCCACTACCACTTCCGTGTCAATCTGGGCGAATTCGCGCAAATATGCCGGCAGCACAATCCGTCCCTGACGATCCGGGGTCAGGTCCATGGCTCCCGAAAAAACCCGCCGCCGGAATGCGCGCATATCCTCATCGCTCAGCGGTCGCCGCGCAATAGTATCTGCCAGGGTTTGCCACCCATCCAGCGCGAACACCATCAGGTTCCGCTCAAACCCGCGCGTAATCACCAGCCCCGTCGCCAACTCGCCGCGGAATTTGGCGGGAATCGTCAGACGCCCTTTGTCATCAATAGTGTGTACAAACTCGCCTAAGAACATTTGTTCTAAATATCCCATTTGGGTGGGATTTTTCAACCTTTCCAGGCCTTTTTACCCCACTTTACACCACTTTCACCCACTGTATGGCACAGTATACACCAAACGCTCCCTGAACAAAAGACTCAATCTCGATTTTTTAAGGTTTGCCCACGTACTATTTTCCCCCTACCAGGCAACCATGCCGCTGCCACGCGCGCGAACGCCCGCCAGCGCTCCGGAAGCCCCCGAACTCTGGCATATCGGACAATTGAACCCGGAAAAAATCAGGAGGTCTGCTCCCCCGCAGACGCGAAAATTTGCCCTATTCTAGCGCGAGTGTGGCTAAGAACTGTTTATCTTCGTCGCTCAAAGCAGCCGTCAACAGCAGGTCAGGACGGCGGCGCCAGGTGCGCCGCAGCGACTCCTGCCGCCGCCAGCGGGCAATATTTGCCGCGTGCCCTGAACGCAGCGCTGCCGGCACTTGCCAACCGCGAAAGGTCTCCGGGCGGGTGTAATGCGGGCCCTCCAGCAAACCTGTGGCATGGCTGTCCTGTTCTGGCGCATCTGCCGCCCCTAACACACCCGGCAGCAGCCGGGCCACGGCGTCAATCACCACCATTGCCGGCAGTTCGCCCCCCGTCAGCACAAAATCCCCCAGCGAAATTTCATCCGTGACCAGATGCTGGCGCACCCGTTCATCCACCCCTTCATAGCGCCCGCACAACAGCAGCAGGCGCGGCTGCTGCGCTAACTCCTGGGCCACTCTTTGCGTAAACACTCGTCCCTGCGGCGTCAGCAGAATGATGGGCGGCGAATCTTCCGTTGCTTCCTGCGCCAATACCGCTGCCACCGCCGTAAAAATCGGCTCCGGTTTTAGCACCATGCCGCCGCCGCCGCCGTAGGGCGGTTCATCGGTGACGCGATGTTTGCCGGCAGCGTACTCCCGGATGTTGTGCAGATGGAGTTGGAGAATGCCGGCAGCCTGCGCCCGCTGCAAAATACTGGCGTTCACATACCCCGGAAACATCTCTGGAAACAACGTCAACACATCAATCCGCATACCGTAACTATACCACGTTCCCTGACGGCGCGGGCACCCCGTCCGCTAAACCCCTTTTCCGTTTTCAGCTATAATCCTCGCCAGCAAAGGAGACATTATGCGCATCATGATCACCGGCGCGCGTGGACAGGTGGGGCGCGCGCTGCAAGCAGCTTTGGCCGGGCACGAACTCATCCTGACCAACCGCTCCGAACTCGACGTCTGCCAACCCCAATCGGTGCGGGCAGCCATCCAGGACGCTCGCCCCGACCTGGTCATTCACAGCGCCGCTTACACCAACGTGGATGACTGCGCCCGCCAGCCGGCGTTAGCCTACCGGGTGAACGGGTTGGGGACGCAAAACGTGGCGCTGGCTTGCCGCGTCGCTGGCGCTGCCCTGCTGTACATCAGCACGAACGAAGTGTTTAGCGGCGATAACCCCGCCGGCTACGATGAATGGGACGTGCCGCGCCCCATCAATGCCTATGGTCGTTCCAAGGCGGCGGGCGAATTTTACGCCCGCAGCCTGTTGTCGCGCTGTTACGTTGTGCGCACCGCCTGGGTGTTTGCCGCCGGCGGGCGCAACTTCATCCACGCCATCCTGGCGCGCGCCCGCCGCGACGGACAGGTACAGGTCGTAACGGACGAAATCGGCAACCCCACCTTCGCCGCCGACCTGGCGGAGGCCATTGCCCGCCTCATCGTCACCGAACAATATGGCACCTATCACCTGGTGAACGAGGGCGCCTGCTCCCGGTGGGCGTTTGCCGCCGAGATTTTGCGCCAGGCCGGGCTGTCCGAGGCGGGCAATCTGCCCATTT
Organism: Chloroflexota bacterium; assembly: GCA_019136785.1. Lineage (GTDB taxonomy): Bacteria > Chloroflexota > Anaerolineae > Promineifilales > Promineifilaceae > JAGVTM01. Next base: position 5,830 of record JAGVTM010000338.1, read on the forward strand.
TAAGCGCCCAATACCAGCGCGCCTCTACGCCGCCGCGCTTTGGCGAACTGCGTAACAACGCCGCCGCCGCTCTGGGCATTACCCTCCGCCCCTGGCAGGAGGCGCTGGCTGACTATCTGGCGTTGGCTGCCAGTTGATGCTGCTTATGCCTGCCGCTTCCATTATTATTCCGCACTGGAACGGGAAACACCATCTGGACGACTGTCTGGGAAGTCTGCGCCGCCAGCGTTTTACCGATTTTGAGGTTATTCTGGTGGACAATGGCTCCACCGATGGTTCGCAGGCGTATGTGCAGGAGATGTTTCCCGAAGTGCGCTTGCTGGCGTTGGGGCAGAATCGGGGGTTCACGGGGGCGTGCAATGCCGGCATTCTCGCCGCCCACAGCCCCATTATCATCCTCCTCAACAACGACACGGAAACCGACCCCCATTGGCTGGATGCCATCCTGGACGCCTTCCACCGTCGCCCCGACGTGGGCAGCGTCGCCAGCAAAATGCTCCTCTTTGACCGCCGCGACCATTTCCACACTGCCGGCGACTTCTACCGCCTGGACGGCATTCCCGGCAACCGCGGCGTCTGGCAGCGAGACGTGGGGCAGTATGATCGTGAAGAAGAAGTATTTAGCGCCTGCGGCGGCGCCGCCGCCTACCGCCGCGCCATGCTGGACGAAATTGGCTTGCTGGACGACGATTTCTTCTTTTCCTGCGAAGATGTAGACCTGGGCTGGCGGGCGCAGTTAGCCGGCTGGCGCGTGTTGTACGTGCCCACCGCCATTGTGTACCACAAACTCAAAGCCACCGGCGGCAGCGTCACGGGCAGCTACTACGACGGGCGCAATTTCCTGTACTTAATCTGGAAAAACTACCCCACCAGCTTGCTGCGCCGCCACTGGCGACACATTCTGCGCGCTCAACTGCGCATTGCCCAGGCAGCGCTGCGTCACTGGCGCGGCGCGGCGGCGCGGGCGCGGCTGCGCGGGCAGCTTGCCGGCATTCTAGGCTTACCCAAAATGTGGCCCAAGCGGCGCGCCATCCAGTCCCGGCGACGCCTTGCCGATGACTCCCTGACGTCCCGCCTGACGCCTATTGACGATAACTGATGGCGCAAGTAACATTGCCTGTTGAATTGACGAACACCTCAAAAATAGTGATCAGTGGTCAGTGGTCAGAAGCGCTGACCCCTGACTGGTCACGAAACAAATCTCCTTCATGAATCCTTATCTTTCCGTCATCATTCCCGCCTACAACGAAGAGACACGTATCCCCAAAACCCTGAGCGCCGTCTATGATTACCTGGCGCGCCAATCTTTCACCTGGGAGTTGATTGTGGCTCTGGATGGGGGCACAGACAACACGTTAGGCGTGGTGCAATCATTTGCTGCCGGCAAAGAAAACATTCGCTGGCTGGATCGGCGGCAGAACAGGGGCAAAGGCTACACCGTGCGCGAAGGCATGTTAGCCGCGCGCGGCGACATCCGCCTGTTCACCGACGCCGACAACTCCACCGACATGGTTCATTTTGACCAGATGCAGCCCTTGTTTGCCCAGGGGTATGATGTCGTCATCTGCTCGCGGGACGCCAAAGATGTGCGCGGCGCGCGCCAGGCAGTGCCCCAACCGTTGTTCAAGCGGCTGCTGGGGGATGCCGGCAATCTCTTCATCCAACTCATAGCCGTCCCCGGCATTTGGGATACGCAATGCGGCTTCAAGGCTTTTACCGCTGCCGCCGCCGGGCGCATCTTTTCTGTGGCGCGCATTGATCGTTGGGGGTTTGACATTGAAGCCCTGGCTTTGGCGCGCCGCTTTGGTTACCAGACAGGCGTCATTGCCGCCGACTGGGTAGACGAAGCCGGCACGCACGTGCAGCGATGGGATTACCTGGACACTATTGGCGAAACGATTAAGATTCGCTGGAACCTGATGCGCGGTGTTTACCCTCGCCGCTGATTGACCGGACTGATGCTCCGCCTGGACAAGAACATAGTCACAGATTGCGCAGATTCAGCAGATTAAGCGGATTGATGTTTATGACAGCTTCATCTGCGCCAATCAGCATCCGCTCTGATCACTGATCACGCGCCACTCACCACTATGTACTTTAGGAACAGCCGTGCCCGATTTGGAACATGAACAAGCAATGGGGGAACAGGTGGGGGGATGGTTGATTGCCGGCATTGACGAAGCCGGACGCGGCGCGTTGGCGGGCCCCGTGACGGCGGCAGCCGTCATTTTACCCTTGCGCGACTCGCAGAAGCTGCGCCAACTGGCCCCCCTCAACGACTCCAAACAACTGACCGCCCGCCAGCGCGAGCGCTGCTACGATCTGATCGTCGCCCACGCCGTTGCCTGGAGCGTCGCCAGCGTCCCCGCCGGCGACATTGACGCCATGGGTATCCTGCCTGCCACCCGCCAGGCGATGGTCGCCGCCGTGCGCCAGCTATCTGCCGCGCCCCTGGCTTTGCTCATTGATGGGCCCATGCGCCTGCGCCAGCTTTCGCTGCCGCAACTGGGCATTATTCGCGGCGACTGCCACAGTCTGAGCATTGCCGCCGCTTCCATCCTGGCTAAAGTCAGCCGCGACCGCCACATGCAAGCCCTGGACAGCCAATACCCCCTTTATGGTCTGGCGCAGCACAAAGGATACGGCACCCCCGCCCACACCGCCGCCCTCGCCGCCCACGGCCCCACCCCCATCCACCGCTGTACTTTCGCCCCCATCCGCCAATGAATCCGCCCTAAATCAGACTGGAGCAGTCTCCAAGACTGCTCCAGTCTACGACGATGCCCATCTGGATTGCCACAACGCCCATCTGGACTGCCGCAATGCTCATCTGGGCTGCCACAACGCTCATCCGGACTGTCGCGACGCCCATCTGGGCTGCCGCGACGCCCATCTGGACTGCCGCAATGCTCATCTGGGCTGCCACAACGCTCATCCGGACTGTCGCGACGCCCATCTGGACTGCCGCAATGCTCATCTGGGCTGCCACAACGCTCATCCGGACTGTCGCGACGCCCATCTGGACTGCCACAACGCTTATCTATATAAGAACGCGGGCAAACGTCACAGAAAATCTGCAAAATTTGTGTTCAATCTGCAAAATCTGTGTTCCATCACTCCCCTGGCAAAACGTTATGGCGGCAAGACGCCCGGCGTGGGCGGGAAGATGTCGCGGAAATCGGCGGCGCAGTCGTCTGTGTCTCGCCAATAAGGATACCGTTCCAGGGCGTTGCCATTGTCAATCACGCCGCAGCTAATCACGCCAGGGAACTGCCCCGTACCATAGGCGATGGCATCTACAGCCCTGTTATCGGGTCCCCGCAGCACGACTTCGTCCCCAAAGTTGCCCAACTGTAAATAGGTATCGGGCGATCCCCAGGCGGGATCGTCAATCAGGTCGGGGATACTGCCGTGGGTGTCCACAATTTCAAAATCAGGATAAAAGCCATACAACGCCTGAAAGGCGACGGCTTTGGCGGCAATGACCAGCGTTTGTCTCGGGGCCAGGATAGTGCCGGCAGGAAAACGGCGCACATCCTCAAAATCCGTCACATTCACCGCATCTCCCACCGCATAATTGCTCAGGTCTATCGCCGCCCCGGTGGGGTTGGCGATTTCGATAAACTCGGCGTCATCGGGCCCCGTGGGGTCATACATCACTTCGCTAATCAATGGATACGTCGCCGTGCCCTGGAAATCATACGAAAACGTGGGCACATACGCGCGGTTGGGCCAGTCGCGGCGGAACATATCCGCCAGCAGCGCATAAGCCGCATCCGACTGTAGTTGCAGCGCCAGTTCCCGATTTCCCTTGTTCGACTGCTCGCTGCCATTGATGCTGCCCATATGTACATAGCCGCGCCCATCCAGGCGCACCAGCACCATCTTGTTGTGAATGCCCAGACCCGCCGGATTGCCCAGCGTACAGATCATGCTTAACCCTTCGCTGCGCGCCACGCTCTTCACATAGTCACACGTAGATTGATTGTTCGTGGGCGACTCTGGATCATCCAGCGCCCCATCCAGCATCAATTCCACCGTCGCCCCACGGCGCGCCGCATCTATATACGCTTCCAGGCGTAGATTGGGGTCTGCTGCCGGGTTGCTGTCGCTGCCGCCCCAATAAGGCGGTTCGTCAAGCTGCTGCACCAGTATCAGGTCGCCCGTGCCCGCCTGGTTCAGCAGACCCAGCAGGCTGTCCTGGTCGCGCAGGCTGTTTTCGGGCGACTGTACCACCTCGAAAGCAAACGTGCCCTGGAAAACGGAGGGCGCGGGATAGCGGACTGTGTAGGTGATGCCGCCGCTTTCGGTAATGGGCACAAAACCAGGGGAAGGCGCGCCGTGTACCGGGTCAGCCGCATTCCATTGTTTCAAGTCGGCGTGCGCCGCCGGGTCGAAATCGGCGTCAAAGATGGCGCGCACGTGCGCCACCACGCCGGGCGCATCGGTGAACAGCACCAGCCCCCGCCGCCCCCAGGTGCCGTCTGCTTTGTTATCATTGGGCAGGCTGTTCAGGCTCATGTTTTCGCTGCTGATCGCCACTCGTTCATCGTCCACCAGGATAAACTTGGCGTGCAGGTAGGTGTAACGGTCGTAGATGCCGTTGGCGCTGTCCGAAATCATGAACCAGCATTGCGCGCCCGCCGCGTCTAACTCCTGGCAAACGTATTTCTCCTGATCGCTCAGCCCGCCCGTGGGGCCTCCTTCCAACAGCACCGTCACGGCTACGCCGCGATTGGCGGCGGCGATGAGGGCGTTGGCGATGCCCACGTTCTCGAAGGTGAGCGCTTCCATCACAATGCTGTCTTGGGCGCTGTCAATGTGGCCTACGATGGCTTCGTAAGCATTGTCGGGAGCAATAGCGATGGTGAGTTCAGCGGCTTGGGTAAATTGGGCGGTGTAGAAGAATTGATCCAGATCCCAGCCCGGATAGCGTACTTTGCGCCCGTTGACCACATCGGCAGTGGACTGCGCCCAGTCGGCGGCGGTGTTGCTGTCGGGCACAGGCAAGCCGGTAGTTTGATC
>JAGVTM010000119.1 GCA_019136785.1 Chloroflexota bacterium
CAGTCTGGTGGCGGTGAATCGGGTGTATGCCGGCACAGATACCCCCATTGAACCAGGCGACGAAGTAGCCCTGTTCCCCCCCGTCAGCGGCGGGGATGATTTTCCCCATCCCACCTACTTTGCCTTGACCGGGGACGCGCCAGATCTGAACGCCATCCACGCCCACCTGGCGCAGCCGGACGTAGGCGCGGTAGTCACCTTTACGGGATCGGTACGCGGCGAGACGCAGCGCGCCGGGATGCCGGCAGCTACCTTCTACCTGGAATATGAAGCGTATGAAGAGATGGCTACCCTAAAAATGGCGCAGATCGCCCGCGAAATCTGGGCGCGCTGGCCCACCGTCAAGGGCATTGCCCTGGTGCAGCGCATCGGGCGGCTGGACGTTGGAGATATGACGACCCTGGTAGCCTGCGCTGCCGCCCACCGCGACCAGGGCGTCTTTGATGCCGCCCACTATGGCATTGATCGCCTGAAAGAAATTGTACCTGTGTGGAAAAAAGAAGTTGGCCCCGATGGCAGCGCCTGGGTCGAAGGGCATTACCATCCACAAGCAGAGGAAAGAAGGAAGAAGGAAGAAGGGTAAAACCCTGGCATGTTTTCCGTTTTCTGTTACCTGTTGCCCGTTAACTGCTGCCTGTTCCCATGAGTGATTGGCAAGAATTAGCGACAAAATTCGCGCAGAAACATAACTTAATCCATACGCCCGGTGTTTATGTATTAGACCTGGTGAGCGAAGTAGGCGAGGTCGCCAAAGAGCTGCTGCTGCAAAGTGATTATGGCGCAGAGGCTATGACTTTTGAAGCAGCGGATGCCGCCACACGGCAGCGTCTGGCGGGCGAGTTGGGAGACGTCGTCTACAGTTTGTGTCTATTAGCCAGCGCTGCCGGCATTGATTTGAACGCTGCCTTCCACACCACCCTGCAAAAATACGAAGAACGTTGGCTGCAAAAGGGCCACATGAACAGCCACGATTGAAAAAAATCTGGAGAGAAAACATGAGCACACGCACCCGCAACGGCCTTCACCGGGTCGTCATCACTGGCTCAGGCCTGGTCACGCCCATCGGTCACAATGTCGCCGACACCTGGGCGGCGGTTCTGCAAGGGAAGTCGGGCATTGGGCCCTTCACGCTGCTGGACAAAGGGCAGCACGCCACGGGCGCTCTGTGTGAAGTCAAAGATTTCGACCCCGACCAATATCTGGGACGGCGGGAGGCGCGCCGCCGCGACCGCCAGCAGCAGTTAGCCAGCGTCGCTGCCATAGAAGCCATGAACCAGTCCGGCTTACAGGTGACGGATGAGAATCGGGAAAATGTGGGTATCATTTTGGGCACGGGCATTGGCGGCATCGCCACCTTTGTGGAAAACGACCACATCATCCTGGAAAAGGGGCCACGCCGCGTCAGCCCGTTTTCTATTCCCATGATTATGCCCAATGGGGCTGCCGGCATGATCGCCATAGACTTTGGGATTCAGGGGCCCTCCACCACCATTGCCACTGCCTGCGCCGCCAGCAACGACGCCATTGGCCACGCTTTCCGCGCCGTGCGTTCGGGCGAACTTTCCGCCGTCATTACCGGAGGGGCAGAATCCGTCATGGTCGCCACCTGCATCGCCGGATTTGAGCGGGCGGGCGCGACTTCCTCGCGCAGCAGCGAAGTACCGCAGCCCTTTGACAAGAACCGCGATGGATTGGTCATTGGCGAAGGCGCTGGTATCCTGGTGTTGGAAACGTTGGAACACGCCCAGGCGCGCAACGCTGCCATCCTGGCCGAAATTACTGGTTACGGACAGACCACCGACGCCCACCACATCACGGCTCCCGCCGAAGGCGGCGACGGCGCAGCGCGCGCTATCCGCAAAGCGCTGGTTGACGCGGGCCTGGCTGCCACAGACGTTGATTACGTCAGCGCCCACGGCACGGCTACCCAACTGAACGATCGCTCCGAGACAGCGGCTATCAAAACCGCCCTGGGCGAACACGCTTACCATGTTCCTGTCAGTTCTACCAAATCCATGACCGGACACATCATGGGAGCGACCGGGGCCATCGAGACGATCTTCTGTGTGCTGGCTATGCGTGATTGCCTGCTGCCGCCTACCATCAACTACCAGACGCCTGACCCGGAGTGCGACCTGGATTACGTTCCAAACACGCCGCGGGCAGCGGATATTGACGTCTGCCTGAACAACGCCTTTGGTTTTGGCGGGCACAACGCCGTCCTGGTCATTAAGAAGTTCTACCCCTGACCCCTGCGGCGGCAAGGCGCAGGAGGGCCAGCGATTCCCCTGGACAGCGGCAGCTGATGGCTGGCGGCTGTGTCCGGGCATTGGCAAAGTTTTACAAGAACACTCCCTTTGGATTACAATAACATCATCCACAAGCGAGCTGTCCACTTCCGGCCTCCTCTGCTGTCTGGCGCTGATCAAACGAGAATTGTAAGCATGAGCGATTTGCACGAACTCCAGGAGCGACTAGGGGTCCATTTCCACGACTATTCCTTGCTGCT
>JAGVTM010000098.1:0-786 GCA_019136785.1 Chloroflexota bacterium
CGCGGGTCGGCGGTAAAGGACAAACCATGCCGGCGTCCTTCTCGTTCCACAATGGCGCGCACCAACAAAGCCAGCAAGGTCATAAAGACCAACCCCTCAATCCGTTGGTCGCTGCGGACAAACAGGGGTTGTACCAGGAGGGGCCCTTTGACCGTGTGGAAACGTTTCTCAATGCCATCCTGACCCTTGAAGAGTGTTAGAGCCTCATTAGCCGACAAATGACTGGCGTTGGTTGCCAGCGGATAGCGACCATCTAGCGCCTGGGCGGCAGCCAGCTTCTGCCGATTGATGCGAAAAGTCAAGCTTAAAGCGCCGTCTATGCCCGTTAACTCAATATCAACCAGATTATGGGCGGAATTCCCCTGTTGTGCTTGAGCCAACTGCTTTTCTGCATACGCCCGTTGTTTATAACGGCGAGTGTTCAATTTGCTCTCAATGCCGGCCAACTGGTTGAGCAGTCGCTTTAACTGCTGCTTGCGCTTCTGCTCATCCAGCCGTTGTTTGCCGGCACTCCAGACCACTAATACACGGTCTGTCACTTGTTCTCCTTCATGTTCAAAGGTAAAGGGACGCCACACTCCCTGATAAGGCGCAAAACGCGGGTCGGCGGTTTTGACTCGTTGCGGTCGATAAGCCAGGGGGTGGTCGGCCAGTTCCTTTGTCGGGACACTGCTCACGACGGTGGTCACGGCGCGACTATCAGCCAGCGGCCCCAAGTAAAATAGACCATGACGTTGGCAAGCCAGCGCTGCCTCGGCAGTTATCATTTTACAATCGCTGACCAGA
>JAGVTM010000098.1:810-3315 GCA_019136785.1 Chloroflexota bacterium
AGCGAGAAAAGCCAGCAATGCCTGCAGATGAGGTATCGGACGGGTGATGTCGGCGGTATTGCCGCGCAACACCTCGTACAGCAGCGGCACATAGCCGTCATGGCTCACGTCTACCTGCAAGTTGACCTGCTTGGTGTCGCTGCGATGGTCGCGACTGTAGCCGTAAGCGGCCAATTGGCTATCTAGATAAGCCCCCTCAAAATAGATCGAAGTAATGTCCCAGTGGAGCACACTCAGGTCAATGCCATACACAGTAATGGCCCGGTTGACCAGACGTGCCCATAGCTCGCCCCAGTAGGGATATAGCCGATCCAGCCCTCGCCCCAGGCGGTTATCATAGACCTGCGCCGGCTGGATGTCCAGCAGTTCAGGCAATACGGTCGTTACCAGCCAATCCTGCACCTGGTACAGCGGTTGCGGCGCTAATAACCGATTGAGAGTCAACAACACCACGATGCGACCCAGGTCTATATCCGCTTCGCCCGCCATGAGTTCATTGACTATCGCTTGCACTCCCAACTTCTCCAATACAGGCCAGACCAGCGGCAGGGCGCCTATCTGGCGCGGTTGCAAACCAGCAATTTCCTGCAACCTGTCATGCGATGGGTTTTCCATAGCTTTTGCCTCCTCGTCTTAAGATGAGGCAAAGTATACTATCAGTGATTCGATTGTTAAGGTACGATCTTGATCAATGACACAGTTGTTCTATGTCGAAAGCAGGCTCAGTAATCGTCTGAAATTTAGTTCCCCAAAATTGGTTCAATCTCCAAGATTGAACCAATTTAAAAACGGAAAGTTGTTTTTGGCCCGCAGTAATCGCAGAAGCTCCGCATCTTTGCGGTGAGATTTCAAAAGCTGCTTTTCTTTGCGATCTTCGCGTCTTGGCGGTGAAACAACTCCCAAAAAAACGCCGCGTCTTGGCGGTGAAATTCCATATGTGGCATCCCTGGCGGCGCAAGGCAATTGAGTGGGGTTTTCACCTGCTGTACAACCAACTGGCATGGAGCTATGACGCCGTTAGCTGGCTGGCCTCCCTGGGGCAGTGGCGGGCGTGGCAGCGAGCCGGACTGCCGTTTTTGCCCCCGCCCGCGCCTGGCAGGCGGGTGTTGGAACTGGCGCATGGGCCGGGTCACCTGCTGATGGCGCTGAGCGCCGCCGGCTATACGCCTGTAGGCGTGGACCTGTCCCCCTTTATGGGGCGGCAGGCGCAGCGCAAATTGCGGCAGGCGCGCCTGGACGTGCCGCTGGTGCGCGCGGCGGCTCAGGCGCTGCCGTTTGCCGGCAACGCCTTTGACGGCGTGCTGGCTACCTTTCCGGCAGGCTTCATCGCCCAACCGGAAACGGCTGCCCAGCTTTGGCGGCTGCTGCGCCCCGGCGGACGGCTGGTGATTGTGCCCCAGGCGCAGTTCAGCGGACGCAGCATAGTTGTGCGTCTGCTGGAAAGGCTGTACGCCATAACGGGGCAGCGCCTGGACAAAGGTAAAGAGGGCGCGACGCCAGACCCCTGGCGCTGGCTGGCGCAAGCTGGCTTTCACGTACGGCAAGAGAGCGTCCTGCTGCCGCGCAGCCGGGCGCTGGTGGTCATTGCGCAAAAGATGCCTTACAATTACGGACATGATGATGACCCAAACAAAACCTGATTCCCATAACCGCAGCTCTGTGCCGGCATTGCAACACCTCCTGTTGTTCCTGGTAGCCCTGGTCGTAATCGTCCTCGACCAGGCATCCAAGTATTTGATAGAGGCGCGCATGCCCTTGAACACCACCTACGCCCCCATTCCGGCCCTGGAAGCCATTTTCCGCATCACCCACGTCAGCAACACAGGCGCAGCTTTTGGCTTGTTTGCCCAGGGGGGCGTGTTGTTCATGTTGGTGGCAGCCGTGGTGTCGGTAGTCATCATTCTGTATAACTTTAGCCTGCCGCGCGGCTTTTTCCTGCTGCGCGCCGCGCTGGGTCTCCAGTTAGGCGGGGCGCTGGGCAACCTGATTGACCGCATCCGCCTGGGGCACGTCACCGACTTCCTCGATTTTGGGCCCTGGCCCGTTTTTAACCTGGCGGATACCTCCATTGTCGCCGGCGTGGTCATCCTGGGGGTGTTGATGCTGCTGGAGCAGCGCCGCGAAGCCGCCGCTGCGGCGGCAAATCAGGACAGCCAGCCATCCGGCAACAAGCTGCCCGGCGGCGGCAGCGCTGATTTCAGCCCGGTTGTGCTGCCCTCTTCTGGCTTTGAAGAGATTCACGAAGGGGAAAGCCGCAGCCAACATGGCTAACGGCAGCCGCCACGAGAACTGAAGATATTTCCAAGATTGCTCCAGTCTCTCTCAACCGCGCCCCCGCTTCCGACCACTGACCACTCGCCACTGACCACTCGCCACTATCCCCAAGGAGCCACCATGCCGGCATTAACCTTCACTCTGACCACCGCCGGCGAGCGCCTTGACCGCGCGCTGGCCGCAGCCTGGCCCGACCTGTCGCGGGCGCAGTGGCAGCGGCTGATCAAAGAG
>JAGVTM010000221.1 GCA_019136785.1 Chloroflexota bacterium
ACATGAACGGGACAGTTTCTGTCACCCTGACTGCGACCCCGCCGCGGGCCGTTAAAGTGGTTGTGATGGCTGATACATTGACGGTAGACCTGGAGAATAAGCGCACCATTTCCGCGCCGATTAGTTGGTTTCCGCGGCTGGCGTATGGAACGCCGCCGGAAAGAGAGAATTTTCATATCAGCGGCGCGGGTTATGGCATCCATTGGCCCGATCTCGATGAAGACATTGGCGTTGCAGAACTATTGTTGAGAAAACGTTCCCTGGAAAGTCCCGCTTCTCTGCATAAGTAGCGGGCAAAAAGGAATCCAGAGCAGGCGGCTTGAATAGGAAACTATATGACAAAATTTGACCGAATTACAGCCAATCCCAAGCGAATGAATGGGCAACCGTGCATTCGGGACCTGCGTTTGACGGTTCGTCGCGTCCTGGAAGTTTTAGCGCTCTATCCCGATCGGGCAGAATTGCAGCAAGAGTATCCTGAACTGGAAGAGGAAGACATCCAGCAGGCGTTGGCATTTGCGGCCGCCTCTTTAGAAGATCAAATCGTTGAGTTCATTTATGAAATTGCTGCTTGATCAAGGACTGCCCCGGTCGGCAGCCAGTTTGCTGCAAAATGTTGGTGTTGATGCGATTCACACTGGCGATATTGATTATACCACTGCTGAGGATGCAGCCATTATCGAATGGGCACGGCAGGAGGGTCGAATTGTCGTAACATTAGATGCAGATTTCCATGCACTGCTGGCTGGGCAGCTCTTACTGTGCTGCCAGGACACATACGCTTTCGCCACCTTCCTTTGCTTGTTGAGAAACGTTAAACTAGAGGAGAACACACATGTCTGAGTTTTTGACCACCGGGTTGTGCGGGTTGGCGGTGTTGGTGGGGCTGATTTTGTTTTCGGCGATTAAGATTGTGAAGGAGTATGAGCGGGGAGTGGTGTTTCGGTTTGGGCGGATTCAGGCGGCGCGGGGGCCGGGGATTATTCTGGTGCTGCCGTTTATTGAGACGATGGTGCGGGTGGACTTGCGCACGGTGACGCTGGATGTGCCGGCACAGGAAGCCATCAGCCGCGACAACGTCACCGTAAAAGTTAACGCCGTTGTCTATTATCGCGTGCTGGACCCGGTGGCTGCCGTGATCCAGATTGAAGATTACAACCGCGCCACCTGGCAAATTGCGCAGACGACGCTGCGCAACGTCATCGGCCAATCCACGCTGGACCAACTGCTGCAAGATAGGGAAGCGGTCAACGAGCGCTTGCAGCACATCATTGATGAAGCCACCGAACCCTGGGGCATCAAGGTGAGCATTGTGGAAGTGAAAGACGTGGAACTGAATACAACGATGGTGCGGGCTATGGCGCGCGAGGCGGAAGCGGAGCGGGAACGGCGGGCGAAACTGATTCACGCCGAAGGGGAACTGCAGGCGTCGGAACAGTTGGCGGAAGCGGCGCGGGTTATGGCTACTGAGCCAGGGGCCATGACGCTGCGCTATTTGCAGACGCTGCTGGAGATTGGCGTGGAGCAAAACACGACGACCATCTTCCCCGTGCCGATTGACCTGTTGACGTCAATCATGACGCCGCAGACGAAGTCGGACTAGGCGCAGCCCACGCCTCATATGGCTGGTTCGTTTCGCCGTCGTTGGTGGGCGCTGCTGGCGTTGTTGGCGCTGCCGGCATTAGCCTGCTCCCTCATCAGCCCGCCGCAGCGCCCTATTATCCCCACGCCGCCCGCCGCCCCTCTCGTCCTGGGGGAAATCCCGCCCAATCTGGTGCTGGACCCGGTGGGCAATGTCTCGCCCGCCGCTGACCCGCTGATAGCCCAAATGGTCAGCGAAGTTTCCATTTCCAACCTGGCAACCACTGTACAAACGCTGACCAGCTTTGGCACGCGCCACAGCCTGAGCGAGACCCAACTGGGGGATTTTGGCATTGGCGCAGCGCGGCGCTGGATTCACGACGAATTTGTGCGCATTGGCGGCGGGCGGCTGCAAGTGCGCTATGAAGATTTTCGCATGCCATATGTGGGCCTGGTGTCCGAGCAGCGCAACGTGGTAGCAGTGCTGCCGGGCACGAATCCCAACGGCGGCGTCTACGTTTACATGGCGCACTATGATTCGCGCAGCATAGATGTGGCGGACGGCGTCAGCCTGGCGCCTGGGGCCAACGACAATGCCAGCGGCGTGGCGGCGCTGCTGGAAACGGCGCGGCTGATGAGCAGCCGGCAGTGGAACCAGACGCTGGTGTTTGTGGCTTTTGCCGCCGAGGAGCAAGGGACGCATGGCAGCAGCCATTTTGTGACACAGCAGATGTTGGGCGGGCTGCGCCTGGACGTGGGCATTAACAACGACATTGTGGGCGGGCGGCCCGGCATTCCCCAGGCCATCCGCGTTTTTGCCACGGGCGATCCGTTGTCAGAAACGGCGCAGTTGGCGCGGTATATGGGCTACGTGGGGGGGATGTATTTGCCGGCATTTGGCGTAGACATTCAATTCGCGCTGGATCGGGAAGGGCGATGGAGCGATCACCGGGAGTTTGTGCGTGCCGGCATTCCCGCCGTGCGCCTGACAGAGTCCATTGAAGACCCCACCGTGCAGCACACCAGCGCCGACACCCCCGATCGTCTGGATTACACCTATTTGCAGCAAGTGACGCAGCTCAATCTGGCGGTAGCCGCCAATATGGCGGGCGCGCCATCGCGCCCCGCGCCGCCCGTGCTGGCGCGCATGGCAGATGCCGGGGCATACATCCTCACCTGGCCCCCCGACCCGCTGGCGGCGGGCTACGCCATCTCCTTCCGCCCGCTGGATGCCCCTGGCTACGGCGATTTTCGCCTGGTCAACATTGCCGAAGCGGGCAATATCGCTCTCACCGGTCTGGACCCCACCCTCACTTACGCTGTCAGCCTGGCGACGCTGGATGCCGCCGGGCGGATCAGCCTGTTTTCCCCTGAGATCATTACCGGCCCTAATTAGCCGGGATAGGACGCTGATGACGCTGAAACAACGCAGATAGACCCAGATTAAATCCACAAAATCAGCGGCCCCTCAGCGTCATCTGCGTCCCGTTCTGCCCCACTCCTGGGATTTCAATAGGACGCTGATGACGCGGACAACGCGCAGATGGAC
>JAGVTM010000019.1 GCA_019136785.1 Chloroflexota bacterium
CGCCAGGTCATAGACCAGGCGCTGGTGTCGGAACAGGTGATTGATATTTTCGACGCTGCCGGCATCAAAAAGCCGGACATTTCTATTCTCTCCGAAGAGTTCCTGTTGGAAATCAAGGGGATGAAACACCAAAATGTGGCTCTGGAACTGCTCAAGAGGCTGCTCAGCGACGCCATCAAAGCCAGAGCCAGGACAAACCTGGTGCAAAGCCGGACGCTGTTGGAGATGCTGGAGCAGGCGCTGCAGCGCTATCACAACAAAGCGATCACGTCCGCTGAAGTCATCGAAGAACTCATTTACCTGAGCCGCGCCATTCGCGACTCTGATCAAGAAGCGGCGGCCATGGGCTTGACTGATTTTGAATACGCTTTTTATACCGCTGTGGCCAACAACGAAAGCGCCCGCCAGTTAATGCAGCAAGAAAAGCTGCGGGAGTTGGCTGTTGTTCTCACGGAAAAGGTGCGGCAAAATGCGAGCATTGATTGGACCATACAGGAAAGCGTTCGCGCCAGGCTAAAAGTTATCGTCAAACGCACTTTGCGCCAATACGGTTATCCGCCTGACATGCAGCAACTGGCGACCGACACTGTCCTGCAACAGGCAGAACTGATCGCCAATGAGCTTATGTCAGGGAGTTAATATGTTGATGGATTAGATTGGTTCAATCTTCAAGATTGAACCAATCTATCTATTTAGTTGTTTGGGAGGGGGCGGTAGGTGAAGCCGGGTTCTTTGCGGGCGGGGCCGTGGGGGGTCAGGGCGGCGATGAGTTCGGCGTGGAGGAGGCTGTTGTCGGCGATGATGCCGTTGACTTTGGGGAAGGATTTGTTGTAGATGATGGGGTCGTCGTTGAGGTCAACCACGCAGCCGCCGCTTTCGGTGATGAGGAAGCTGCCGGCACAGATGTCCCATTCGTGTTTGGGGCCGCGGCTCCAGGTGGCGTCGCAGAGGCCGGCGCTGACGCGGGCCAGTTTGTAGGCGATGCTGCCGACGATTTTGAGGTTTACCAGGTCTTTGAATGGCTCAAATTCACCTTTTTTGATTTCGGAGCGGCTGGCGTCTATGGCGGCGCCGGCGAGGGAGGCGCGGGGGCTGAGGCGGGCGGGCTGTCCGTTGTAGAAGGCGCCCTGCCCGCGGGCGGCGTGGAAGAGTTCGTTGGTGGCGGGGTTGAAGACGACGCTGAGGACGGGCTGCCCGTCTTCGACGAGGGCGACGGCGATGGAGAATTCGGGAATGCCCATGACGAACTCTTTGGTGCCGTCCAGGGGGTCAACGACCCAGACGTGTTTTTTGTGCAGGCGGTCGGGGTTGTCGCTGGTTTCTTCGCTGAGCCAGCCGGCGGTGGGGAGGAGGGCCAGCAGGCGCTCTTTGAGGAGGGTGTCGGCGGCGAGGTCGGCGTCGGTGACGGGGTTGTCGGGGCTTTTGTCGGTTACGTCGAAGGATGAGCGGTAGTAGCTCATGATGGCTGCGCCGGCGGCGCGGGTGATGTTGATTACGTCTGTTAGCAGGTACTGCATGGTTACTCCTTGAAAGTGGCGAGTGGTCAGTGAACAGTGGTCAGTGAACAGTGGTCAGAAGCGCTTGCTGTAGTGCTCTTGCGAAAAATAGGACGCTGATTCACGCGGAAAGGGGGCGCTGATTTACGCGGATGAGGGCCGCGTAAAGATCAATCCGCCTCTCTATGTGTTGGTAACAGGGGATTCCTCGGAAGACCTCGGAATGACAACTTAGCGCCGAATTTGTAAAGGCGCATCGGTTGCTTTTGAACCAGCCGAAAACAGATTTACGCAGATGTCCGCCTGTGCGGATGTCCGCTTAAGCGGAGATGCGGAGAAAATGCGCAAACTAATTGAGGTTTGAGAAAATATTTCGGCAAATGGGGGAAGCAAACCCCTATCCCCCAACCCCCTTCGCCCTTCAGGGGGAAGGGGGTTTTCGGAGAGGGCGGGATTACTTGATTATTTTCTTAAGGCCCAAACAGTTTGCGCTGCGGGGTGGAAATCGGGTTTTTACGAAAGACCCGATTTCTCTACCGAGGGGTGAGTATAATGAGAAGAGGGACGGCGGGCAAGGAGCGATTTTGGAAAATCGTTTTACGACTTGACAGAGTGGGGGTGGTTCTTGATACTTGGGCGGGTATGATGTCTATGAGGAAGAGGTTTCTGCCGGCATTGGCGCTGCATCTGGCGTTGGTGCTGGCTTTGCGGGCGCAGCAGATTGTGACGGACCCGGCGCATACGAGCGGGGCTGTCTGGCTGTTTGGGGCGGCGGTGGGGTTGTTTTGGGCGGCTATGGTTTGGTGGCCCAGCGGGGGCCTGGCTTCGACAAGCTTAGCCACCGCGGCAGGCTCAGCCGGCGGGACGGGGGAGGATTGGGGAGCCGTGGAGCAGGCGGGGGCGCGGTCAGGGATGGACGGCTGGCAGTGGGGGGCGGCGGCGGTTACAGTGGGGTTGGCGTTTTATGCTTACGCGCAGTTTGGCGGCAATATGTTCACCCGCGCGGGGGTGATTGCCTGGGTGTTGGCGGTGGGGGTGTTTGGGCTGGCTTTTAGCCAGCGACGGGCGGGGTGGTGGAAAGCGCGCTGGCAGGCGGCGCGGCGGGGCGAGTGGACGGTGCGGCTGCGCGGTTATCACCTGGCGCTGCTGCTGCTGTTTGGGGTGGCTTTGTTTATGCGGGTGTACCGGTTGGCGGAAGTGCCGGCAGAGTTGGGCAGTGACCAGGCGGAGAAGCTGCTGGATGTGCAGGATGTGTTGAATGGGCTGCGGCCTATCTTTTTTCCGCGCAACACGGGGCGGGAGGCGTTTCAGTTTTATTTGACGGCGGCGCTGATTCGGTGGACGCCGTTGGAAATCAGCCACCTGGCGTTGAAGGTGGGGACGGTGTTGATCAGCCTGATGGCTTTTCCGTTTACGTATTTGTTGGGCAAGGAGTTGTTTGACCGGCGGCTGGGGGTGTTGGCGGCGGCTTTGTTGTCTATTTCCCACTGGCATATGGCTATTAGCCGGGTGGGGCTGCGGTTCCCGTTTACGCCGGCTTTTGCGGCGGCGACGCTGTATTTTCTGGTGCGGGCTTTGCGTTATAACGGGCGCAATGATTGGCTGGCTTGCGGCTTTTTCCTGGGGGTGGGGCTGCATACGTATATTCCGATGCGGATTGTGCCGCTGCTGCTGCTGCTGTTGGTGCTGGTAAAGGCAGCGCTGGATTGGGGGCAGGCGCGGCGGGGGCGGGCGGCGGTTAGCGAAGTTACGGCGTTGAGCGGGGCCTTTTGGGGGAATGGGGCGCTGGCGGCGGTTATGAGTTTCCTGGTCTTTCTGCCGTTGTTTCGTTTTATGGTGGAGCAGCCGGCTATGTTTTGGTACCGGGTGACGACGCGCTCATCGGATGCGCTGGAGCAAACGAATGGGGGAGAGACGCTGGCGGTTTTCTGGCAGAATGTGAAGAATGCGGCGCTGATGTTTAATTATCGCGGGGACGTGGTGTTCGCCAATACGATTCCTTTTTCGCCTGTCTTGGATTGGCTGACGGGGGGGCTGTTTGTGTTGGGGCTGGCTTATTTGCTGTGGCGGCTGGCGGCGCGGGGGGATCGGCGGTCTTTGTACGTGCTGTTGATGCTGTTCATGCTGGTGCTGCCCTCCATGTTGAGCATTGCCTTTCCTAATGAGAACCCCAGCGTGGTGCGCGCGGGCGGGGCTATTCCGATTGCCATGATTATGGCGGCGCTGCCGTTGTGGGCGACGGTGAACCGGTTTGTGGGGACGTTTGCGCGGTGGGGGCGGGTGTATGCGGCGACGGTTTGTCTGGCGGTGTGGGGGATGGCTTTTGTGGCGAATTACAACTGGTATTTTGTGCAGTATGATGCGCAGTTCCGGCGCAGTATCTGGAATGCGAGCGAGATGGGGGAGGTGGTGCGGGGTTTTGTGGACAGCGTGGGGGATTTTGAGCACGCTTATCACATTCCGTATCCGTATTGGGTGGATACGAGGGCGATTGGGATAAATGCCGGCAATATTAACTGGGGGAATGTGGTGATGGATGTGGAGTCAACGCTGGCGCAGCATAAGGAGGCGCCGGCGACGCGGCTGTATATTTATTATTTGCCGGATAAGAATGCGGCGGAGCTGCTGCGGGAGGCTTATCCAGATGGGCTGGATATTCATTACCGCTCGGCGGCGGGGGCGGATAAGGATTTTGGGGTGTTTTTTGTGCCGGGGGAGTAACCGGCGAAGGGGTGAAATCCCTTTTTACCGCAAAGACGCGAAGGGGGCGGTAGATTGGTTCAATCTTGGAGATTGAACCAATCTTGTCAGTTAGGGCGTATGTGATACGGGCGTATGCAATACGCCCCTACTTGAGGTGTTGGGAAGCCAGGTAGTCGAGGATGTCTATTTTGGTGAGAATGCCTTCGGGTTGGGCGCCGGAGGAGATGACGACGACGTCGGTGTGGCCAAAGATGCCGATGAGGGATTCCAGGGGGGCGTTGGGGCGGACGGTGGTGACGTTGGGGTCTATGACGGCTTCGATGGTTTCGTCTGGGGTGTGGGTATGACCGGCGGTGAGCATGTGCATGAGCAGGTCTACTTCGCGCACGATGCCTAACAGCTTGCCATCGGCGTCCACGACGGGGGCCTGGGAGATGCTGTGGCGCTTGAAGGCGGCTACCACGTCCATCATCAAATCGTTGGGTTGTACGGTGATGATCCCGGTCAGACTCTTGGCGTCGTGGACGTCCTGGGCGCGGGAGTCAACCCAGGCGCTTTCCAGGAAGCCGTTTTCGCGCATCCATTCGTCGTCCAGGAATTTGCTCAAGTAGCGGGAGCCGGAATCGGGTAGGAGGACGACCATGACGTCATCGGGGCCCAGGTTGTGGGCGCGGGCGTATTTAACGGCGCCGGCCATAGCCGAGCCGCAGGAGCCGCCGACAAACAACCCTTCCTCGCGTACCAGGCGGCGAGCCATGAGGAAGCTCTCGCGGTCGTTCACCTGGACGATGGCGTCTACTACACGCAGATCGGTGGTAGAGGGCAGGAAATCTTCGCCAATGCCTTCTACTTTGTAGCTTTCGGCTTTGGTGTATTGACCGGTGCGGTGCAGTTCGTAGAGGATGGAGCCAATGGGATCCACGCCGATGATTTGCACGTCAGGGTTTTGCTTTTTAAGGTAGCGCCCCACGCCGCTAATGGTTCCACCTGTGCCCATGCCGACGACAAAGTGGGAGATTCTGCCGGCAGTTTGCCGCCATAGTTCGGGGCCCGTCGTTTCATAGTGCGCCTGCGGGTTGATAGGGTTGTGGTATTGGTTAGCCAGGATGGCGTTGGGCGTTTCGGCGACCAGCCTTTCGGCTACTTTGTAATAGCTGCGGGGGTCGTCGGGTTCGACGGCGGTGGGGGTGACGACCACGCGCGCGCCAAAGGCGCGCAGCAGCAAGATTTTCTCTTGGGACATTTTGTCGGGCATGACAAAAATGGTTTTGTAGCCTTTGATGGCGGCGGCGATGGCTAAACCCACGCCCGTGTTGCCGGATGTGGATTCGACAATGGTGCCGCCGGGCTTGAGGCGTCCGCTGCGCTCGGCGTCCTCGATGATGGGAAAGCCAATGCGATCCTTGACGGAACCGCCGGGGTTAAAGAACTCGACTTTAGCCAGCACGGTGCAGGGCAGGTCGGCGGCGACGGAGTTGATGCGCACCAGGGGGGTGTTGCCGATGGTTTCTACGATGTTGTCGAAAACTTCCATTTTTTGAGATTCAAGGGTTCTGATCATGATAAGTCCTGTTTGGGAAAAGTCTTTAATAGCCCGCTGATAACGCTGATGGCGCAGGAAGACTGCGCGGCGCAGGAAGACTGCGCGGCGCAGATTGGGCGGATTCATCAGGGTTCTTTTCCGCGGCTATCTGCGCGATCAGGGAAGCGCAGGCGGCAAAAGAACAGATGCAGGATGCTGCCGGACGCTTGTTTTCGGCGTTGCGAAGCGGGCTGCTAAGAAATGTGGCAGAAGGATACTATACACGCGAAGGGACGGCAAACGAGTGGAGAGTGGACAGTGGGGAGTGGACAGTGGGGAGTGGACAGTGGGGGAGTGGGGAGTGGGGAGTGGGGGAGTGGGGAGTGGATGGAGGGGGGATTTTCTGGGGGGGGCGGTTTGTGTTACACTTGAGGTAGGGAAGTTCTGAATTTCGCCGCCAGGATGCAATGGGCGGGAAGATGATTGGGCGACAAATGGAGGCTTTTCATGAAGAAATGGCGGTTTGTATCTGTGCTGTTTTCGGTGATGTTTTTGTTTGCTATGGCGGCAACGGCGGCAGCGGATACCACGTATGTGGTGCAGTGGGGGGATACGCTGGCGGCGATTGCCCGCCGGTTTAATACGACGTATACGGCGATTGCCCAGGCGAATAATATTTTGAACCCGAACTTGATTTACGCGGGGCAAACGTTGATTATTCCCACCGGCGGTGGAGGCACGCCGCCGCCGCCCACGCCGCCGCCCGCGCCGGGGCCGGGGACGACGTATACGGTGCAGCCTGGCGATACGCTGTATCGTATTTCGCTGCGGTTTGGGGTGACGGTGCAGGCAATTGCGCAGGCGAATGGGATTGCCAACGTGAATATTATTTACGTGGGGCAGGTGCTGCAAATTCCAGGGGGCGGCACAACACCGCCGCCGCCGGCGCCGGGGCCGACGACGATGGGGTTGGGCGGGCAGACGCAGTCGTTGGGGCATCCTGATTTGATGAATCATGCCGGCATGACCTGGGTCAAGTTCCAGCATAAATGGGCGCCAGGGGATGATCCGGGGGCGCTGGCGGGGGCCATTCAGCAAGGGCGGAGCAATGGCTTTAAGGTGCTGTACAGCATTACGGGCGCCAATGTGTATCCGCAGCCAAACTCGATTGATTTCAATGCTTTCGTCAACTTTGTGCGCGGCGTGGCTTCTCTGGCAGCGCCGCCAGATGCGATTGAAATCTGGAATGAGATGAACATTGATTTTGAGTGGCCAGCGGGGCAGATTGATCCGGCGAGTTACGTCAACAATATGCTCAAACCGGCGTATACAGCGATTAAGGGGGTGAACAGCAACGTGCTGGTGATCAGCGGCGCGCCGGCGCCGACGGGGTTTGACAACGGCACGAATGCCTGGGCGGATAACCGGTATATTGCGGGCATGGCGGCAGCGGGGGCAGCCAGTTATATGGATTGCATTGGCGTGCATCACAACGCGGGGGCGACGGCGCCGGGCGCGACCAGTGGGCATCCGGGCGGCTCGCACTACAGTTGGTATTATCAGGCGACGCGGGATTTGTATTACAATGCCTTTGGCGGGGCGCGGCAGGTCTGTTTTACGGAACTGGGGTATCTGTCTGGCGAAGGTTTTGGGGGATTGCCGGCTAATTTTAGCTGGGCTGCGGGCACGTCGGTGGCGGAGCAGGCGCAGTGGCTGGCGGAGGCGTACACGCTGTCGGCAAACAGCGGGCGGGTGCGGCTGTTGATCATCTACAATGTGGATTTCACGCTGTACGATCCAAACGGGGATCCGCAGGCGGGTTATGCCATGCTGCGCCCGAACGGGACGTGCCCGGCGTGCGACAGTTTGAGTAATGTAACGCCGTAGAGACTGAAGCGGTCTTGGAGAAGTTTAAGAAAATAATTCGGTGAACAGGGGGGGAGACCCCCATCCCCCAACCCCCTTCCCCCTGAAGGGGGAAGGGGGCTTTTCGGAGAGGGCGAGAGGGCGCTGCGCGCCCCTCGCCTTACAGTACCCCTTCCCTGGCAATGGGGCGGGATTATCTGATTATTTTGTTAATGTGCAAGGAGACTGTTCCAGTCTTCCGGGCGGGTGGGCAATCCGCCCGGCGGTTTGTGGGGCGTTGGTTGTTATGATGGGACGGACGCATCAGTTGATTGGGATTTCGGTCACGGCGGCGACGCTGTTGGCGGCGGGGATTGCGCCGGGGTCGGGCGGGTTTGCAGCCAGCCTGGCGGTGGGATGGCTGGCTTCGCTGCTGCCGGATATTGACGCTTCGGAGGGGAGCCGGGCGGACCCGCTGCTGCGGCGGCAGTTGGGGGTGGGGGATAACCAGACGCGGTTGGAACTGCGGGTGGCGCGGCGGGCGTTTCGGCGACGTTGGGGGGTGGGAACAGCGATTGATTTGCTGGATGCTTATGTGCGGCGGGCGCTGGCGTTTGTGGCGACGGGGCTGGCACGGCTGCTGCCGCACCGGGGGATTACGCATAGTCTGTTGACGTGTTTGCTGCTGACGGGAGGACTGGCGTTGTTGTTGACGGCGCTGCCGGCATGGCCCACGCGGGGGATGCCGCTGGCTTTTCTGGTGGGGTACGTGAGCCATCTGGCGGCGGATGGGGTGACGAAAACGGGCGTGCCGCTGCTGCTGCCGTTGCTGCGGCGGCGGTTCCATTTGCTGCCGCGCCCGCTGCGGATTACGACGGGCGGGGGGTTTGAGATGGGGTTGTTCCGGCTGCTGCTGGTGGTGGATGGGTTGTTTCTGGTGTGGCTGGCGCTGCGGCAGGCGCGGGGGTGGTTGGCGGGGTAGGAGGGGATCACGCGGAGGGGAGGGGATAGGATCACGCGGAGGCGCGGAGGGCGCGGAGGGGAAGGGGGAGCACCGGCATTCTGGCCGGCAAGGAGCCGGCAAGGATGCCGGCGGTACGGGGCCGGCAAGGATGCCGGCGGTACGGGGCCGGCAGGGATGCCGGCGGTACGATATGAGGATTGGAGAAATGTTGGATTTTACGGCTGTACGGAGTAGAGAAATAACGATGGACGACCTGATCGTGGGTTTGACGGTGGATGATTTGCGCCGTTTGACGGACGAGATGGTGGACACGATGTTGGAAATGATAGCGCAAAGCACGGATGAGGATGTGACGTTTACGCCGCAGGACGCCAATGCGGATGACGCTTATGCGCTGGATGAGGATGAGCGGGGGCTGGCGTGGACGTTGGGGCACGTGATTGCGCATACGACGGCTTCGGCGGAGGAGTCGGCGGCGCTGGCGGCGGAACTGGCGCGGGGGGTGGAGTATCATGGGCGGTCGCGGGCGGAAGTTCCCTGGCGACAGGTGACGACGGTGGCGCAGTGCCGGGCGCGGCTGCAAGAAAGTCGCCGTATGCGGCTGGCCAGCCTGGAAATGTGGCCCGACGCGCCGCATCTGGATAACGTTTACGTTACGGCGCGGGGGAGTGTGATTGGGCCGGTGAAGCGGTTTGTGTTGGGGTTGTCGCACGACGATGTGCATCTGGAACAGATTGCGGAGATTGTGCGGCAGGCGAAGGCGGCGCGGGAAGGGGAACAATTGATTGGTGAATTGGTGAATGGTTAATGGGGGGGCGTCTTGACGGGTATCGGGCTGCCGCGTATAGTTTTAGTAGATTCAGAGTAACTATTCACCGCAAAGACGCAAAGACTTGTCCCTTCGGTAAATTCAGGGCGAGCTCTGAGTATTACCGAAGGAACGCAAAGATAAAGAGAAGGTAACTATACAGGTGCAAGGCACTGGCCACAGGAGTTCCAACAGGCTAAAACCGCTCGGCCAGTGCCTCGCACCACCTGAAGCTGAATAGTTACAAGAGAAGAAGTTTGCGGTCGCCGCCTCCTTTGCGGTTAAATCCTAGAGGGACTGTATAGTTACGATTCAGAAGCTGCCACGAATTTTGCGAATTAGAGTAACTGCTCAGTGCGGCGCACTCAGGGGGCTGAGTTGTTACGACGAGGTGAGGAAACGGTCGCGCGGGAGGCTGGAATGCGGTCATTGTTCAAGAGGGCCAGCATGTTTGGGGGCGTGTGGCAATATTTACGACAGCCGGTGCGGCTGGCGCGAGAGTATGACCGGCGGAATTTGCAGCCAGACCTGATGGCGGGCCTGACGGTGGCGGTGATTTTGCTGCCGCAGGCGATAGCGTTTACGTTGATTGCCGAACTGCCGCCGGAGATGGGGATGTATGCCGGCATCATCGGCGCCATTATCGGCGCGCTGTGGGGGGCGTCTAACCAGACGCACACGGGACCAGCCAACGCCATTTCCCTGCTTGTTTTTTCCGCGCTGTCCGCGGTGGCTACGCCCAATACGGCGGAATTTATCATCGGCGCGGGTTTGATGGCGGTGATGGTGGGTGTCTTTCAGTTGGCAATGGGGCTGGCGCGGCTGGGCATCCTGGTCAACTTTGTGTCTCACTCGGTGGTGGTGGGCTTTGCTACGGGCGCCGGGCTGTTGATTGCCATCAAGCAGGTGGGGCCATTGCTGGGTCTGAGCCTGCCCAATGCAGACGTTATTGCCACGCTTTTGGAGTCCGCCAGGCAACTGTCGCGCACCCACGCGGCGACGGCGGCGCTGGGGGTGGGCACGATTGTGCTGGTGATGATCCTGCGCCGCCTCAACCGCCGTTTCCCCGATGCGCTGGCAGCTATGGTGGCGGCTTCGGCGCTGGTCTATTTCCTGAAGCTGGATCAGCAAGGGGTGGCTACCATTGGGGCGCTGCCCGCCAGCCTGCCGCCGCTGGCCCGTTTACCGCTGTTTGACCTGGATTTTATTGCGCGGCTGTCTACAGGCGCGCTGGCGGTGGGGGCGATTGGGCTGGTGGAAACGGCGGCTATCGCCCGTTCCTTTGCCACGCAGACGGGGCAGCGGCTGGACAGTAACCAGGAGTTTGTGGGGCAGGGGTTGGCGAATATCGCCGTGGGCTTCTTTTCAGGCTATCCGGTAGCCGCTTCCTTCTCGCGCTCAGCCATCAATTATGGCGCCGGCGCGCGCACGCCCGCCAGCGC
>JAGVTM010000031.1 GCA_019136785.1 Chloroflexota bacterium
TGATCATATGCTGACCGCGCCCGCTGTGACGCGCCGCCCACATGACGCCCCGAATCGCCAGATTGTCGCTTTCCGAGCCACAGCCCGTGAAGACAATCTCATTGGGCCGCGCGTTCAAGAGTTCCGCCAGCGTGCGCCGTGCCTGCTCCAGGCCACGCGCCGCCGCTCGCCCCTGGGCGTGCAGCGAGGACGGATTGCCGTAAAAGGACGTCCAGTAAGGCAGCATAGCCTCCAAAACCTGGGGCGCCAACGGCGTGGTCGCGCTGTGGTCAAGGTAAATAGGGGGTTGGTTCATACGAATGTCTCACGGCGCGGGTATCTTGCCCGCATTGTGGCGTCCGGTGCGACGGCTCAACCGCTGGCGGCGGGGAACTTGATTAAAAAGGTCGTGCCTTTGCCTTCCTTACTGGTGACGGTGATGCTGCCGCCGTGTTTTTCGACGCCTTCTTTGACCATGTAGAGGCCCAGGCCAGTGCCGGCAATGCCCCGCTCCACCGCCGTCGCCGTACGGTAAAAACGCTTGTACAGATTGGGCATGGCTTGCGCGGGAATGCCGATGCCGTCATCGGAGACGCGCACCGTAATCTCCTGCGGCGTGGCCTGCGCATTGACGCGCACAGCGCCAGACAGGGTGAACTTAATGGCGTTTTCCACCAGATTCTTAAAAATAATATACAACGTCTCTTCATTGCCCACAATCGGCGGCAAATTAGGCTGGATGCGCTGGCTGAACAACAGCCCCTTCTCCGTCGCCCGATCCGCCAGCGGCGGCAGCAGTTCATCGAATAACTTGTTCAAATTCACCATCTCGGAGCTGCGCTGAATTTCACGCGCTTCCAGTTTGGCTAATTGCAACATCTGGCGCACCATGCGCTGCAACCGGTCGCTTTCGCGCTCAATCACCCCCAGAAAACGATCCGCCTTAGCCTTATCGTCGCTGGCTTTGCCCTCGCGCAGCAGGCGCGCGTACATTAAAATCGTGGCTAACGGCGTGCGCAGTTCGTGCACGATGTTGTGGAAGAAGTCATCCCGCATTCGTTCCACTTCGCGTATCTGGCGCAGGTCGCTAAAGACAAAAATCGCTTCTTTAATCTGACCCTCTTCGTCCTCTATGAACGTCCCGCTGACCAAAACGGGCACATATTCCCCATCCCCCTGATAAATGTCACAGGCCAGTTGGGGATACGCTTCTTCTTTGCGCAGCACGCGCTCCATAAATTCGCCAAAATTGCCCGTGCGGGTGCGCACCATCTTGCGCGCTTCCTGCCCCACCAGCTCGGCTTCAGGCAGGCGCATCAGGGAGGACAGGGCGTCATTGACGATGGTGATCCAGCCTTCGGGATTCATCACCAGGATGCCTTCCGACATGCTGGCAAACATCGTTTCAATGCGCCGCTTTTCTGCCAGCACGTCCAGATGAAGCTGCGCGTTTTCAATGGCTGCTGCCAATGGCCCACTGATGGCTTGCAGCAGCTTCAAGTCTTCCTTATTAAAATCCCCATCTTTTTTGTTGATGGCTTCCAGAATGCCAATCACGCGGTGCTCCACCACCAGCGGCACGCACAAAATAGACTGCGTTTCAAAGCCAGACAGCGTATCCGGTTTGCTAAAGAACCGTTTATCGGCGTAGGCATTATTGACGATCAAGGGCGTACCCTGCTGCGCCACATAGCCGGCAATTCCTTGCCCACTTTTGACGCGGATAGGCGGCAGGTTCTTAAACAGGGGTCCCATCAAGGCGCTGACAAAGACAATATCCTGCGTGACGGGGTCTACCAGTCCCACCGAGATGGAATGAACGTTCAGCGTGCGCCGCACCGAGTCGCTCAACTGCTGGTAGATGTTTTCCAGACTGAGCTTGGCGGAAAAGGCGTGGCTGATTTCAGAAACAACGGTGAACTCAATTTCCTGCTGGTCGGAGCGATGGCGCAAATACGCGCGATCCAGAAAAGAGGTGATGTGCATGCCCAATTTTTGCAAGCTGTCTATGTTGAGCGGGCAGTCCGGTTCGGGGTCAATCAGACACAGCGCCCCAGGCGGGGTAATATCGCGCACGCCGTTAGGGTAAGGCAAGGGCATTGCCAGCACGCCGTTTTTAGGCAGGTGCCATAACTCGCTTTGAATCTGCTCGCGGGCCCCCGTATTGAATTTCTCCCAATAGACGACGCGACCCTCCTGAATGAGCCTATCCAGGGTAATGGCGGCATTCTCCCAGCGGGTCTGCTGCATCGTTCCATCTGGCTGGCAAATCCACACGTCATAAAGCTGCTGCAAACGGTTGCTGACAGCCACCACTGTTTTGGTTTGCGTGTACATGGCTACTTCCGCCGCCACGGCGGCGCAGACGCCATGTGCATCCAGAATGTGGATAAGCTCCTGCGTTAGTTTTTCCCATAGAGGCTGTATGTCCGATGGGGTGCGAATTGCGGTTCGTTGCTTCATGACAGGCAATTATCATCCTCTCCCCCTGGTTTAGCAAACCTTATTGGT
>JAGVTM010000458.1 GCA_019136785.1 Chloroflexota bacterium
GGAAAACAGGCAACAGAAAACAGACAACGGGAAACGAACTCACGCACCACTGACTGCTATCTACTATTCACACAGGAGGTAACCATTCACCCCTGCTCCCTGAGCCTGTCGAAGGGAACCGGTTTCGACAGGCTCAACCTACGGGGGGAGTGAACGGTTACCACAGGAGATACAAAACAATGACGCCCCAAGACAAGAAACTGGTTAAAGACACGTTCGCCCAGATTCAGCCTATCGCCGGTCAGGCGGCGGCCCTCTTTTACGCGCGGCTGTTTGAAGTCGCCCCGGAATTTCGCCGGCTGTTCAAAAATGACATGGACGCCCAGGGAATGAAATTGATGCAAACCATCGGCGTGGCTGTGGCGCATCTGGATCGCCTGGATGAAGTTGTGCCTGTAGTGCAAAAGCTGGGCCAGCGACATGCAGGTTATGGCGTGCAGCCTGAAGATTTCAACGTCGTCGGCGAAGCGCTGCTGTGGACGCTGGAACAGGGGCTGGGCGCAGCCTTCACCCCGGAAGTCAAACACGCCTGGGCCACCGTCTACGGCGTGCTGGCGAACACCATGCAGCAGGCGGCTTACCCGATGGTTGCCGTTTACTAAAAATCCCTATCATAGGGCGGGTTCGCAACCCGCCCATCACCAATTTTTTGACCACTGATCACTGCTCACTATTTACAAGGGAAACGATGATGAACAAACAGTACGATACCATTGTTCTGGGCGCGGGAATTGCCGGCACGACCCTGGCCACCATCCTGGCGAAAAACGGACACTCTGTGCTGCTGTTAGAAAAGGACAGCCACCCCCGCTTCGCCATCGGCGAATCCCTGGTGGTGCGCGGCGCGCTCTGGCTGTGGCTCTTGGGCCAACTGTACGACGTGCCCGAAATCACCCATCTCAGCCACATTGAATCGTTAGCCGAACACGTCTCCCCTGGCTGCGGCTTCAAGTTGACCTTCGGCTTCCTCTACCACCGCGAAGGCCAGGAACAAAATCCGGCAGAATCCAACAAACTGGTGCCGCCCCTGATTCACTTCACTTCGGACAGCCACCTCTACCGCCAGGACGTAGACCATTACATGGCTAGAACCGCCCAAAAGTATGGCGCGCACTACCGCGACCGCGTTTCGGTGACGGACATCAACCAGGCTGAAGATGGCGTCGTCGTGCAGATTGACAGCGGCGAGACGTTCACGGCGCGCTACCTGGTGGACGGCACCGGCTACCGTTCCCCCCTGGCGCAGCGGGTTGATCCCCAAGAGATCAAAACCCATTCGCGGGCCATTTTCACGCATATGAAGAACGTGCCGGCATACGACGACATCGCCCCCGGCGGCAAACCGCCAGCAGACGACCTCTCCGCCACCTGGCACGGCGGCACGCTGCACCACGTCTTTGACGGCGGCTGGATGTGGGTCATTCCTTTTGACAACCACGAACTGACCAACAGCAACCTGTGCAGCGTCGGCTTGATGCTGGACCCCCGTCGCTACCCCGCTAACAACGACCTCTCCCCTCAAGCCGAATTTGAAGCCATCGTCTCCCGTTTCCCCACCATTGCCCGCCAATTACAGGGGGCCACACCCGTGCGCCCATTCACGCGCACCGGGCGCATCCAATACAGCGCCGAAACCAGCCTGGGACCGCGTTACTTCCTGCTGCACCACGCTCACAGCTTCATTGACCCCCTCTATTCACGCGGCATGATTCGCACCTTTGAAACCATCTACGCTCTGAGCGGTCGTCTGCTGGCAGCCCTGCGCGACGATGACTTTTCGCCCGAACGTTTCGCCTACCTGGATACCATGCAAGACTTCCAGTTCCAGCGCACCGACCAGCTTGTCAGCAACGCCTATCGCTCTATGGCTAACTTCCAAATGTGGAACGCCTGGCTGCATCTGTGGATGGGCAACGAACTGCTGACCGCCCTCTACCTGTGGCGGCGGGCGCTCAAGTACATCCAATCGGGCGACAAGGCGCATCTGTCCAACCTGGATGAATCCCCCAAACCGTGCATGGGCGCTCCCTTTGCCGCCGATATTCGCCAGTTGTACGATCTGTGCGCCGCCCTGCTGGATCAGGCAGAAGCGGGCGAAATCAGCTATGAAACGGCGGCGGACAGGTTGCTGGCGGCTCTGGAAAACGCCGACTTCCTGCCCCACGTGGCCTTTGCCTTTGGCGACGGCGCCACCACCCACGCCGACTTTGTGCCCCAGACCACCATCGCCAAAATCATGCTGTGGGGCAAACTACGCGCCCCGGCTGCTCTGCGCCGCGAAGTTTTCGACCTGCCCCTGAGCACCATCCTGAAGTTAGAAGTGGGGGCGCGTTTGAAACCGCTGCTGCGCCGCGGCAAGCCCACCATGCTGCTGAACCCACCTACAGAACTCACGCTCGCCGCCCAGCCAAAGTGACCTTAGAACCTGGGTTCTTACCTCATTAAACTGTGGCGATCTCTTTAGCTGCATACCGGCCCGACAAAACGGGCTAGAAATATCGGCGACGGGCAATTTTGGGCGCATATGCGCCCAAAATTGCCCATAAAAATGGGTGTCAGATCCGCCTAAGGCGGGGCTGACACCCACCACGATTAAGTATGGATAGCGACCTACCATTCTGGGAGAAGCGACGATTCTCCTTGCTCCATCTGCTGTTCAAACCAGGCCAGAGTGCGGGCCAGACCGTCGCGGATGGTCACCTGTGGCTCGAATCCGAGGGCGGCGCGAGCGCGGCGGATGTCCGCCAGGGAGTGGCGGATGTCGCCGGGGCGCGGCGGGCCATAGCGGGTGGGAATGGCGCGCCCCAGCAGGTCGCTGAGGAGAGCCACAATCTGGTTGAGACTGGTTTGCTGGCCCCGCCCGATATTCAGGACGGGGTGGGCGGCGCACACAGCGCCGTCCACCACCGCAGCGCGGCGCAGCGCCTGCACCACGTCGGCAATAAAGATAAAGTCGCGGGTTTGCTCGCCATCGCCATGGATGGCGCAGGGCTGCCCACGGAGGGCAGCGCGGCAGAAAAGGGAGAGGACGCCTGAGTAGGGCGACGTGGGGTGTTGGCGCGGGCCAAAGACGTTCATATAGCGCAAGCCGATTGTTTCCAGACCATAAGCTGTGGTGTAAGCGCCGGCATACAGTTCATTCATGCGTTTGGCCGCGGCATAAGGTGTCAGAAGCTGCAAGGGCGACTCTTCCCCCTTAGGCAGCGCCGGCAAATTCCCATACACCGCCGCCGACGAAGCATACACCACCCGCCGCACCCCCGCCTGCCGCGCTGCTTCCAGCACATTAAAGAAACCGGTGACGTTCACCTGGTGGTTAGCCGCAGGTTCCGCCAGCGACCGCGGCACACTCACCAACGCCGCCTGGTGAAAAACCACCTCGCAGCCAACCACAGCCGCGCGCACCGCCTCCATGTCAACCACATCCCCTTCCACGAACTCCAGCGCCGCCCCCGCCAGGTTTTGCCGCCGCCCTGTGCTCAGGTTGTCCAGGACGCACACGGTCTCCCCGTGCCGGCATAATTCCCGCGCCAGATGCGACCCAATAAATCCTGCCCCCCCCGTCACTAACACCCGCATAACCCTGCTCCTTCGAAAATAGCGTATCGTACTGCGAAATCTGTGATTATTTTCACACGCTTCTCGCCACTTGCCCAATCTGGTATAATCCCTTTCTGGTATCTGGCAACTAAGCAGAACCAGATTTTCGCCACAAATTTCACGATTTTTTCTCTGCGCCCTCCGCATAAGCGGACTGCCGCGTCAGCGGACTGCCGCATGAGGCTATTAACAGATTGTCTGACCACTGGCCACTGATCACTCACCACTGGTCACTCACCACTGACCACTGATCACTATCTTCACAGGAGTTTGAAAGGAATGATTGATGTCAACCAATTGCGCCGCGGCGTCACCTTTACGCAAGACGGCGAACTTTATAAAGTGACCGAATACAGCCACAACAAACCTGGTCGAGGCCCGGCTACTATTCGCGTCAACGTGCGCAATATGCGCACCGGGTCCAATTCACAAATCACGTATAGCTCAGGAGACCGCGTTCAAGATGTGCGCACCGAAAAACGCGCCGTGCAATATCTCTATGACGACGGAGCGTTTTTTGTGTTCATGGACCAGGAAACATTTGAGCAATCCTTCGTCAGCCATAGTGTTTTGGGGGACGACGCACTCTATCTCAAACCTGAATTAGAACTGGAACTGCTTTCTTACGAGAAAGAGATTATTGACTACATCTTCCCCATATCAATCGAGTACGAAGTCGTAGAATCGGAAATGGCTATTGCTGGCGACCGCGTCTCTGGCGCTACTAAAGAGGTGACGCTGGAGACCGGTCTGAAAGTAAAGACGCCACTGTTTGTCAAAGTAGGTGACCGCATCAAGGTCAATACCACCACCGGCGAATACATTACGAGGGTGTAATTATGCCAGTTTATGATTTTCATTGTCGCGATTGCGATGAAGTGTTCGAAGAACGGCGCTCATTTGCCAATGCCGCAGCGCCTGCCATTTGCCCCCACTGCCACAGCCAGGACACCAAAAAACTGCTGGCTACTGTGGCTCTGCGCAGCAGCGCCCCCGAAAGCATCCCCGTGCCTATGAGCCAGAGCAGCGGCGGCGGTGGCTGCTGCGGCGGCGGTTCGTGCAGTTGCGGCCTCTAGCGCCGCCTGCCCTCTGCCCTCTTCCTTCTACCCTCCCTCTGCCTTCGTGAGCGCCAACAGGACGCCAAAGCGTCCTGTTTTGCCTTTTTCGGCGCGATGGGAGAAGAAGAGATCGGTGCGGCAGGCGGTGCAGATGCCGGCATTCTCCACCCGTCGCACTCCCGCTCGCCGCAAATTCTCATCATTAGCTGCCGCCAGATCAAAATGAGGCCGTGGTTTCCCCGGCTGCGCCAGCAATAAAGCCGCTTCATCCGCAAATGCCGCCCGCACCGCGGAGATAACGGGTTCCCCTACTTCGTAACAACAGACGCCAATACAGGGCCCAATGCCGGCAATAATATCCCCCGGATCGCTGCCAAACGCCGCCATCATCGCCCGCACCATCGCCCCCGGCAAATCCTGCACCGCCCCCTGCCAGCCGGCATGCCCTAGTCCAATCGCCCCCCGCCGCGCATCCACCAGCAAAATCGGCGCGCAATCCGCGTAATTCATCGCCAGCCCACATCCCGCGTCATCCGTAATCAAACCATCTACCTGACCGGCTACCTGCCCCTGCTGCGCCCGCGTCACCCGCGCCACATCTGCCCCATGCCTTAAATGGGCATGCACCAGCGTTTCCGTGCTATATCCCAGCGCCCCATACGCCCGCTGCCGGTTGACGCGCAGATTGGCGGCGCTGTCCGCCACGCTGGAACTCAAGTTGAGCGACGCAAACGGCGCGCTGCTCACCCCACCCAGCCGCGTAAACACCGCCTGAGTCAGCCCCGGCGGAAACGTCTCAAACTGAAAAAACGGCAGCCCGGTTTCCGTCATCCGCTGCATCAAATTAACCACCTTTCGCCGCCAGGTTTTCTACTTCAGCCCGGTGGCGCTCCTGTTCAATTTCTGCCGCTGCTGCCGCCGCCATCACCGCCAGGTCTGGCGCACGTCCCGTCCAAAGCTGAAAAGCCTGCGCCCCCTGCCGCAGCAGCATGCCCAGGCCATTGGCGTACGCCTGACCTGCTGCCGCCGCCATTTGCAGCAGCCGCGTGCGCGGCGGCGTGTACACCACATCATACACAAACGCGCCTGCCGGCAGCGGAACCCCATCAGGCCAGGGGCAGCCATGCACGTCAGGCGTCATCCCCAGCGGCGTCGTATTCACAATCAGGTCAGCCGCCGTTTCCGCGGCAGCCCGGTCTAAGGGGCGGCATAGGATCGGTGCGCCTGCCGGCAAATGCGGCTGAAGAGCCGCTGCCATTTGTTCGGCTGTCGGTAGATGCCGCGCCAGCACCGTTACCGTGGCGCCCGCCGTCGCCAGCGCATACACCACCGCCCGCGCCGCCCCGCCCGCGCCCAACACCAGCGCCCGTTTGCCAGCCACATCCACCCCCAACGCCTGCAAATCCGCCAGAAACCCCGACCAGTCCGTATTCGTGCCCCACAACCGCCCCGCTCGCACCGCAATCGTATTCACTGCGCCAATCACCCACGCCGCCTCGTCCACCTCATCCAGCAGCGGCACCACTGCCTCCTTGTGCGGCATCGTCACGTTGGCTCCTAAGAAACCTAGCGCCCGCAGCCCGGACACTGCTGCCGCCAACTCTGTCGAGGTCACACTCAGCGGCACGTAAGCCAGGTTTAATCCCAACGCCGCCGCCGCCGCATTGTGCATCGCCGGGCTGAGACTGTGCCGCACACTCAAACCAATTACGCCCACCAGCGCCGTTTGACCGTTAATGGGCATCCTACGCCTCCAATGGTCGCTCCGTCAGGGGCGGCAGCGCCCCCGCCTGCCGTAAGAACGCCATCACCTGCTGCCGCACTTCCTCAGGCGTCAGCAGGCTGGTGTCCACGTAAAAATCACAATGCTCGCGGGCGTGCGCCAGCCGCGCCTGTTGCTGCGCCAGCCGCTCCGGCCCGCCCGTCGTTCCTGGTCTCCGCGCCAGCGTCGTCGCATAATCCACATCCAGGAAGATGAGCAGGTCGGGCCGGCTGATGCGCCGCCACATATCCTTGACATAGGAATGTTCCTGCGCCACGTGCCGCGTTTCGTAGCCGGCGGCGCGCAGCGCCTGCACCAGCGTCGTTTTGCCGGCGCTGCACGGGCCCACCACTGCCAGCCGGACTGCGTGATCCTCTCCGGTAGTCATGACTGCATCCCCGCGATTTCCACTTAACCCCGCAGCGGCAGGTTCCCGCTCAGCCGGCGCACTTCATTAGGCGGCGTCTCGCGCACCGACACCACCAGCACACTGATGTCATCTTTGGGCCGTCCCTGAGACATGGCCATAGCTTCATCTAGCAAGATATTGGCGATTTTTTGGGCGTCGTATACCTGCTCTTGCAGCAGCCGTGAAAAAGCGCCAATCACGTCATAGGTCTGGCTGCCGCTCATCGTGCCGGCATGTCGCAGCCCATCTGTAAAAGCCACCACCACCGTCCCCTGCTCAATCGGCACTTCCGTAATAACCGGTTTCGTATTTCGCCGCACCCCCACCGCTTCTGACGGCGCATCCAGCGCCATTACCCCCGTCTGCGGCGTGTACAGCAAAACGGGCGCCTCATTGTTGCGCGAGATCACAATCGTGCGTGTGTCCGTATCAATGGAAACGATATTCAACGTGGCGCTCACCTTGCCGCCGCGATACGTGTACAGATAATCGTGCGCCGCCCGCGCCGCCGCGCCGTCCCGCACCCCTTCCGCCAGCAGTTGGATCGCCTTCCGCGCTACCACATTGCTGATCAATTTGGCTGCCTTGCCGCTGCGCTGCCCATCCACCAACACCAGAGATAAGCCGCCATGCGGTCGCTCAATCATCTCCAACGTATCCCCGCTGTCGCTCATGGCATACTTATTGATCTTCGCCACGCCAAACTGTACATTCATCCTGACCCTCTGCTGTCATCAATCATCAGATTACCGCCATTATCAGCTTACAAAAGTCTACCAGACTTTCATAATCTGAGTATAATCTTCACGTAACTATACAGGTCTTCTGGAACTTAACTGCAAAGGACGTGAAAACTGCAAAGACTTTCGCTTTATCTTCGCGTTCTTTGCGTCTTTGCGGCGAATAGCTACATCTTCACATAATGCCAGACGCCGAATGCAAACCTGTAACCCAGGCTGTTAGTTTGCGCCATTTCTCCGCCTCTCCGCGCCTCCGCGTGATCCAGGCGCCTCCGCGTGATCCAATTCTCTCAGGAGTGTTCCCATGTACCGTCCCATAACTCTGCAACGCCCTTTCCTTATTCTCGCTTTACTCGTATTGCTGGCCCTGCTTGCCGCCTGTAATGCCGCTGTGCCCACTCCGGCAGCCCCCGCAGGCGCGGACAACTCCGCCACAGACAGCGACGCCAGTGATACCGCCGCCGTTGCCGGCATCGCCGCCGAAATCGTCCCCGTCGCCCAGACCAGCAGCCCGGCTGTCCTGCCCGCGCCCCTTTATTACCTCAATGCGCAGGGCCAGATCATGCGCCTGGAGCGAGACGGCGTCACCAGCACCACCGTTACCCCAAATGATGCCGGCATTGCCGACTACGACGTCTCCCCCGATGGGCGAATGCTGGTCTACGTCAGCGGCAACGACTTGATTCTGTTCGACGTTACCAGCAGCGCGCGCACCGTGCGCCTGGCGGGCGAAACCTTCCCCGCAGACGATTACGCCAGCATGTTCACCAAATCCATCACCTCCCCCCGCTTTTCGCCGGATGGCTCGCAAATCGTTTTTGGCATGGGTGGGATTAACGTTGCCGGCATTGCCCCCGGCGATCCGCTGACGTTGGTGCAGCCCAGCGACCCCTACCCCGACTTTGACGCCGAACCCAAACCGCCCCTCGCGGGCCCCGTGCGCTTCTTCACCAAAGCCGAATGGTCCCCAGACGGTCAGAGCCTGCTCCTCTCCTTTGGCTACTTCCCCGAAGGCGGCGGCATTGCCATCAAAGACCTGCTCACCAACAAGCTGCTGGAAGTCGAAGACAACGGTATCCACTGCTGCGACCTGGCCTGGACGGGTGAGGCTACCGCCCTCATTGGCAGCGCCATCTGGATTTACGGCATGCCC
This sequence comes from Chloroflexota bacterium, assembly GCA_019136785.1. GTDB lineage: Bacteria > Chloroflexota > Anaerolineae > Promineifilales > Promineifilaceae > JAGVTM01. The sequence goes on from JAGVTM010000458.1 coordinate 8,723, forward strand.
GGCCTGGCGCAGATAGACGCCCGCACCGGCGCAGGTCAGACTTTGCTCGCCGGCTACCCGGCAGGAGAGCCGGGCCCCGAAACCGCCATGCGCCTGGTGCGCGCCCCGTTCCAGGCTAACGGTGAGCCCGCTTACGTTTTTGTCAGTGCGGGGAACTCCTACGACCTGGACACCTCTGTCGCCTGGTATTCGCTGGCGCAGCTAAACAGCGACGGCTCGCTGACGCAGGTCAGCGACACCCCCTACCAGCTTCCAGGGGACATAACCTGGGCGCCTGATGGCAGCGGCGTCGTTTTTGTCAACCCCGCCGACCCGGTGATGCGCGCCGTCAATCCCAGCTTCCCCTTGAACAACACCATGTCCTGGCTGCCGATCAATGGTCAGGAAACGCTGCTCCTGCCCATCAAGGGGCATCAGCCGCGCTGGGGGGGCCCGGCTCAACCCGTAGACGGGCCCGACGGCGCCGCGCTGGCGGAACTAAAAGCCAAAGCTGCCGCCGATTTCGGCTTGCAAGCCGCCGACCAGGGGATTAGCGTGCGCCAGCTTACCAGCGATGGACAGCGGCTGCTGTGGGCTGTTTTCTCCACTGGCATGCGCACCTTTGACCCCCTGGCCAATCACCAGGTCGCCATTTACACCTACGACAACGGCTGGCTGGAACTGGCGCGCCGCGAACTCAGCAGCGACGACCCCGCCGCTAACGGCGTCTCCCCAGACATCCTGGGCGGCGGCAGCCTGAATCAGGTGTTGGTCGAACCCACGCACATCTGGCTGACCGTGCAAGGCGTCGTAGGCGCGCATGGCGGCGCTTTTCTGGCGCTCAACTTCGATGGAACCAGCCTGAACATTGTCACAGGCAACTTCAATGGCAGCCCCGACGCCGGTCACGTCAGCGACATTAACGGCGATGGTCGCGCCGAGGTGCTGCTCAACCTGACCGAGCCGTACATCTTCGCCTATGCCTCCGGCGTGCGCCTGGTGCAGTACGCCATTTTGCGTTGGGATGGCAGCCAACTGATTCCCGTGCAGCTTGCCCCCCTGTCCGATTCCGCCCCGGCCGCCGCCCGCGACGCCACTAATCAAGCCATTCTGTTTGCCAATGCTGGCTTGTGGCAGGACGCGCAAACCGCCGCGCAAGTGGCGGTCAGCGCCGCGCCCGATGACCAGACAGCCATCTGGAACGCACACTTCGTCAACTACAACAGCGATGCCAAACGCATGGCGCATGGCGGGTTTGGCGATCCCTACCCGCTGCTGACCTACGTCTTTGCCGGCAACTACGAGACTGCCGTTAGCGTAATGCGCGGTTTCAGCGCCGCCCAGTTATTCAGCGCCAGTTCCCCCCTGGTTGTGGGCACGGCTGCCGAAGGCTGGCAAGAGCAGTTGGGGCAGACGTTGGTGATGAATGCCGGCAGCGCCCTCGCCGCCCGCCCCGACCTGGCCCCCGCTTACTTCCTGCGCGCCTGGGGCAGCTACCTGCTCAACCCCGCCGACCCGGCCATTAAGACCGATCTGCAAAAAGCCGTTGAACTGGCTCCCGCCGACTCCCTATACGCCGAAGCCCTGACCCTGTTCCCCTAACCCCACCCCGTAGGGCGGGTTGGCAACCCGCCCTCTCTCCCAAAACAATCTCGCCCGGCGACCTGTAGGACAAACTGTTTGGACATTGAGAGAATAATCGGATAATCCCGCCGCCCCTGCCAGGGAAGGGGGTTGGGGGATGTCTGTGTCATCTGCGCAATCTGTGATTATTCCCTACCGTATTCTATGAATACAATCCGCGCCGACTGGTATTTTATCATCCCCTCCACCCTCATCTGGATCGCCGCTCTGGTTGTCACCGCCTGGGACTTCCTCTATCGCCAGCAAGCTATCTACCGCTTCTCGCTCCTCAGCCTGGCTGGCGCGGTCTTGCTGGTCATGGGCCTTTCTTTGCGGCTGGTAGCCCGGCGAACTTTGCGCCAGCACTTCTCCTACGGCTTGCGTCTGCTCGACCATCACCAACTGATAACCCATGGCATCTACCGCCACATCCGCCACCCTGCCTA
>JAGVTM010000256.1 GCA_019136785.1 Chloroflexota bacterium
CTCACGAGATACGGGATACGCTAGACCTGGACGAAATTCTGAACCATTTGCTGGACATGCTGCAAACGATCATCCATTATGATGCGGCCGGCGTCTTTGTCCTCAATCAAGATCTGGTGCACCCTCGCCACGAACGGCCGCGTGAATTGATTGCCAGCGTGGTTCGGCGCGGATTTGATGAGCGGCGACCACCGGCAATGGACCCCATGCTCAGCCTGGGCAAAGGCATTATTGGGTTTGTGATTCAAACCTGTGAATGCGTTGTGGCTTCTGACGTGCGACTGGACCCGCGCTACGTAGCTGGTCGAGAAGGCACGCTTTCCGAAATTGCCGTTCCTATTGTACGCAATAATCAGCCCATTGGCGCTCTGAATCTGGAGAGCAACCGGCTGGCAGCCTATAGTCAGGGGGATATTGAAGTGCTGCTGTTTTTTGCCGATGCTGCGGCCATTTCCATTGAGAAAGCAATGCTGCACCGGCAACTCCTGGAAAACCAGCAAATTGAAATGCAGCTTAAGATGGCTCAGGTCATCCAGTCCAGGCTGTTGCCGGATAAACCGCCTACCCTGCCTGGATACGATATTGCGGCTATCTGCAGGCCGACGTATGAGATTGGCGGCGATTATTATGACTACATTCAGTTGGCAGATAACCAATGGGGCTTTGTGGTAGCGGATGTCTCCGGTGATGGGATTCCGGCAGCCATGATTATGGCTGTGTTTCGGGCGCTTTTGCGCACGCATGCTCGCGCCTGCCTGGAGACGGCTGATATTGCCCAAACGATGAATCAGCTCCTGCCAGAATTCACCGGTGGTTACGATTTCGTGACCGCTATTTTGGGCATCCTGACGCCTGGCGATGGCCGTTTCCGATACACGAACTGCGGCCACAACCCACCGCTGCTTTTGCAGGGAGACGGTCGTATCCAGCATTTGCAGAGCGGTGGCCCACTTTTAAGCCTGTTCAACGACGTGCACTATGAAGCCGGTGAGGTCACACTGGCGCCTGGAGATTTGCTGCTGTTGTATACAGATGGGGTTGTGGAAGCAATGACCAGGGAGGGTGAGGAATTTGGCTTGGGGCGGTTGCAAGAGATACTGATTCGCGCTGGCGCCGCACCTGCAGCTACCCTCATTGACGAGATCGTTCAGGCTACCCAACTATTTTCGGGGTCAGCCAGCTATTTAGATGATTACACCTTGATGATTCTCAGGCGTCTGTAATGGCGGGATGAGACAACATGGGCCGCGGCGCATCAGCATCAATGAAAATTTTGCCACGAATTACACGAATTTAACGAATTTTCTGACTGTTGATCACTCGCCAATGAAAATTTTGCCACGAATGCCACGAATTTAACGAATTTTTCTCTGCGTTCGCGCCCCCGCGCGGGGGCGCAGCCGCCAAGCGGCGTCAGCGTCTCCGCGTGAGATTGTTTTTGAAGCCCTGTCCCCTTCGGCAGGCTCAGGGCAAGCTCTGAGCCTGCCGAAGAGCCTGCCGTCCGTCGTCGAAGGAATGGGCGGGTTGCCAACCCGCCCTACGACATGCTATTTTCGAAGGCGCCTTTACTTGGTGCGCCAGGCGGCGGGTGGGGGGAGGAGGAGGGCTGGCTGGGAGAAGCGGACCAGGTAGCCCTTACCTGGCCGCAGCCAGGGCACGGGAGACCATATGCCGTTTACCAACTGGAAAAACGGCGTTTGACGCGCCTCAGGTGGGTTGATGGTCAGGGCAGCTACAGGCACGGGAAGATCAAACACGCTCACGAGGTTCCAGCCGGCATGAATGGCAATGGTTTGCGGCGCGACGGGATCGCCACAAAGCGAGTAAAGGAAGTCCTTAGTGAAGCTCACTGGATAACCCCGGCCCGTATGCAGTGTACTGGTTATGGTGGTGCCTGGCAGCAGGACAGGAGGCAACAGCGCATCGGGGAAAAGGGTGGTGAGGCGCATGTCGTTGGTTTGCAAGGGGGCGGCGATGAGGTTGCTGCCGGCATTGACGCCTACGGGAACGCAGTAGTAGACGGCTGCCTGCGGGACAGGGGGCAGGAATGACAGCCGCCGCTGTGGTTGGCTGCTTAAGTCATAAAACGAGAGGGGGGCTGCCGCTGGCGGCATTTCTGTCAGGCTGAGGGTGTAGCGGGTTTCCGGCTCTTGCCCGGCAGCCAGGAGCAGATATTCGCCGCGGCGGGTGGGGGAGATGACGATGGTTTGGGAAATGCCGGCAGTCGCCGTCACGCGGCGCGTTGACCAGAAGTTGTGCGGTTCCCAGATAGATAGATGGGCTGCGCCTGCCAACACGTCTAGCGTCATCGTCAGCGCCGCGCCGCTGTCCAGATGCAAGCGGTAGGCGTGGCTTTCCGTGCCCAGCAGATTGCTGGTGGGGGCATAATTCAGGTGCAGCGCGGATGGCTGGGGCGTGGGACGACCATTGCTCAGGGGCCAAACGTGCAAGGTGAGGGCGCCAGGCGGCACAGTATCCGGCAG
>JAGVTM010000654.1 GCA_019136785.1 Chloroflexota bacterium
CGCCAGATATGAGTCAGGCGATCTTCACGCCGTCTCAAGCGGAAGGCCCGTACTATCCCGTCGCCAAACCTGACGAGCGGGATAATAATCTGATGCAGATAGCTGGGGCGGCGGAACAGGCGCAGGGGGAGGCATTGCTGTTAGCCGGGAAATTATACGACGCTGCGGGCGTTCCTGTGGCGGGCGCGGTGATTGAAATCTGGCAAACGGATGCTGCCGGCATTTACCTTCACCCTAATGATCCTGGTCTGGCGAACCGCGACCCCCATTTCCAGGGATATGGTGAAGCTGTCACCGCGGTGGACGGCAGCTACTGGTTTTTGACGCTGCTGCCGGGGGCTTACGAAAACCGCCCTCGCCACATACACGTCAAGGTGAAAATGAACGGTCAAGAACTGCTGACAACGCAGTTCTATTTTGCCGACGATGTGCTTGCCAGTGGGGATGCGCTGGCGCGCAGCGCAGGCGACGCCCTGACAGCGTTGTTGGTAGAGGTCACAATGGGCATGGATGATGCCGGCAACCCCCTCCTCCTGGGTCAACGAGACATCATTTTAAGCGGCTATCAGGCGGGTTCATAGACGTTTGCAACTCTGCCTGGTAACGACTCGCCGCAAAGATGCAAAGGCTTGTCCCTTCGGTAAACTCAGGCAAAGCACTGAGTATTACCGAAGGGACGCCAAGACGGGTTTGTCTCTACAAATCTGCGTCATCTGCGCAATCTGTGATACAGTTTACCCTTATGATGAGCGAACCTGAAATTAACGTTGAAGAAATCATGCAGCAAATCCGCGCGGAAATCCTGGCGCAACGCGCCGCGCAAAGGGGACAATCCTCCATCGTTTCTACAGGCGGGCGGCGCTTTTCGCCTGAGTTTTACGAACATCTCTATCAGGCCGGGCTGGTCTACGACCAGATCAAGCCCCGTCCTTTTGTGCGCCAGCCGGCGGTTCCCTTGATTGGCCCTTTGTTGGGGTGGGCGCGGCAGAAAGTACACGAACTGGTTCTGTTTTATGTTAACCAGTTGGCTGCCGAACAAATCAAAATGAATACCCATTTGCTTCATGCGCTCAATCGGCTCAGCCAGGATTTGGAACAAGAGCAACGCTTGCCAGCCGCGCCAGAGGATTAAGTGAGCCTGAAAGCGGTATTTGTAACGCCCTGGTATGGCGCGGACATTCCTGGCGGCATGGAAGCGGAGACGCGGCAAACGGCAGAAAACCTGGCGCGCGCCGGCATTCCCGTGGAAGTTTTGACCACCACCGTGCGCGATTTCTTTGGCGACTGGGGCAAAAACCATCATAAGCCGGGTGTGGTCAGCGTGAACGGCGTCACGGTGCGCCGCTTTCCCGTGCAAAAGCGGGACCGCGCTGCCTTTGACGCCGTCAACTGGCGGCTGATGCAGAACCTGCCGGTCACGCCGGCCCAGGAACAGACCTATATCAGCCAGATGCTGCGCTGCCCCCAGTTGTATAAGCATATTGCGGCGGAATGCCGGCATTCCATCTTCCTGTTCATCCCGTACATGTTCGCCACCACCTATTACGGCGCGCAAATTTGCCCGCAGCGCAGCATCGTTATTCCCTGTCTGCATGACGAGAGCTACGCCCGCCTCTCCCTGTACCGCCAGGTATTCCCCCATGTGCGCGGCTTCGTCTTGCACACCGACGCCGAACTGGCTCTGGCGGACGCTCTTTATCCCCGCTCGCCTGACCAGATTCGCATCGTTCTGGGCGAGGGTGTAGATACGGATTGGGTGGGCGACGCCGCCCGTTTTCGCCAGAAGTACGGGATTGACGGGGCGTTTATGCTGGCAGCCGGGCGCAAAGATCAGGGCAAAAACACCCCCTTGCTCCTGAATTACTGGCGGCGTTACGTCTACCAGCGCCGCCCGGCGCTGCGTCTGGTCTTCATTGGCCCCGGCGACATCACGGTTCCGGCAGATGTGGCTGAGACCGTCATAGACCTGGGCTTCCTGCCACGTCAGGACAAATACGATGCTTACCACGCCGCGCTGCTGCTTTGCCAGCCTTCCGTTAACGAAAGCTTCTCCCTGGTGCTGATGGAAAGCTGGCTGGCAGAACGCCCGGCCCTGGTGCACGCAGACTGCGCCGTTACCCGCGAACAATGCCAGAAAGCCAACGCTGGTTTATACTTTGCCAATTATGACGAATTTGCCGCTGTCCTGGATTACTTGCAGGCTAATCCAAACGCCGCCCGCATCATGGGCCAACAAGGTCGGCGCTACGTTCTCACTCACTTCCACTGGCGCACCATCGTGGCCCGTTATCAGACCCTCCTATCCCAGGTCAACGCTTCCTCTACGCCACCATGACCCTCACGTTTTCCGCCCCCCAAAGATTCCAGGCAGACATCGCCCCGCCGCTTTTCCCGCCCCCCCATACGCCCATGCCCCGCCGCGCCCCCATACGTCTATGCTCCGAAGAGGCATCAGCCCAGCTGCGCCTCCATACGACACTAC
>JAGVTM010000557.1 GCA_019136785.1 Chloroflexota bacterium
GAAAGAGCACAGATCAGCCAGGCGTGGTTATTTTGCGCCCAGCGGTTGGGGTGCACGTTAATGATAACGGGCGCAGGCTGTCGAGTGTGCAAAAAAGCAATAAGGTCTGGCGTAGAGTGCACGGGCATAAGCGGTCGGCGGCAAGCCACCCGATCCCGAATGTTAAAACGATCCGCGTCCCACTGGCGACCTGTGTCCGTAAAATAGTAAACGCGGCTGTAATCCACGCTCAGGTATGCCTCACCTAGCAAATCGTAGTTGGTCCAATCCAGCGTCTGCCATAAGTCCAGATTGTGCCAGGGCAGCAGCGGGCTGCCGTGCATACTGATTGTGTCTACCGGGGCAATGTGCCGCAAAGCATTCAACTCGTGACCAAACAACACCGCCGCCAGCCGTCTATCGCCGCGCGCCTTGCTGAGTACCTCGTAATGATACCCTACCTCGTGACCCAACATCTTCACATGTTGGATTGCCTCTTTTTGAAAGACGGCTGGCGTAGTGCGAAAATAGTAAGTAGCCGCAAGACCATAATCTGCTTCCAGCGCTGCCATCCGCAGCGCGCCTGCCAGGTCGCGGTCCACATCGTGGCGCAACACCACGCCAAATCCAGATGGCTGGTCCAGGCGCAAATAATCGCGCATCGTCCACACGGGGCAGCCTATTTCTTGAATGGCAGCGCACAGGCGGTTGTACATGCCAATGGTGAAGTCACGCACGCTTCAGCGCAGCTCCTTGTTGTAGTCCATGTCAAACCACATGGCAAAAAGGATAAATTGAAGCCCCATAATGGCTAGAAAAGCAGCGAAAAGGGCGCTCGTGCCGGCAATTGGTCCAACCAAAATCCGTTTCATCACTAAATAAAACCCGAACAGCGCCCCACCTGGAAAAAGGATCCCCCCAAGAGCATAGAAAAATAGCAGCGGGTGAAAATCCCGAATCAGATACTTTTCCTTCATACGAAAGATAAACAACTTCCACAGCAGCCAGGACAGGGGCGGGATCATGCGCAGCGGCTTAATGCCCGACCGCTCGCCAATATTGTACACCGGGCGCACGGGCACGTCCCGCACGCGGAAGTTATACACGTTTAAGCGCACCAACAGGTCATTCGGCTGCCCATACCGCTTATACATGGCGTCCCAATCCAGCGTTTGCAGCGCTTTGCGGTTAATGGCGGTGTAGCCAGATTGCGAGTCAGCTACGTGCCAGTAGCCAGAGGCAATTTTGGTCAGCAGGGACATCATGGAGTTGCCCAGGTAGCGCACACGCGGGATCACTTTCCAGGCGTCACCTGTAAAGAGGCGGTTGCCTTTGGCGTAATCTACTTCATCGCTGACTACGGGGTCGAGAATGGCCGGCAAGTCGGCCGGGTCCATCTGGGCATCCCCAGCCATGACCACGGCTACGTCCACGCCCTGATCGCGGCACCATTTGTAGCCGGTGGCAATCGCCCCGCCCACTCCTTGATTGTGTTCATGCAGCAGCAGCGTCAAACCCGCCCGCCGCCCCAACCGTTCCCGCACCCGCGCCGCCGTCTGGTCGCGGCTGCAATCGTCCACCACCACAATGTCGTCCACAAAATCAGGCATGGCGTCAATGGTGACGCCAATGAGGGTTTCTTCGTTAAATGCCGGCACAACCACGGCAATGCGCTTACCTTGATACATGAACCTCCTGAGAAACAGTCAACGGAAAACAGGCAGCGGCTAGGGAGAAGTGTTTCTATGGGGGCTGATGCCCATGCCGCGGAAGATAAAGCCAGCGGCGCGCGCTGCCTGCGCCGCAAACACGCGCCGCCCATCCACCAACACAGGCGTGCGCAGCGCCGCTGCCAGCCGCGATAGCGGCAGGGCGCGGTAGTCGTCATGCGCTACCATCACCACGGCAGCATCGCTGCCCATCAGCCGCTCCCACACATCTCCGTGGTAACCCGCCACAAACGGATCATGCACGATAACCTCCGCTCCTTGCGCTTGCAAATAGGAGACAAGGACGGCGCTAGGGCTGTTGCGGTCGTCGTCGCTGTTTTCCAGATAAGCGTATCCCAGGATCGTGACGCGAGACTCTGCCAGGGCTCTGCCGGCATCCGCCAATCCCTGCTGCAACAACTCCGCCATATGGTAAGGCATGGCTTCATTTACCGCCCGCGCTGCCGGCAGCAGGCGCACCGCCGCCCGCCCTTGCGCCCCATGCGCCAGCAGCCAGGGGTCTTTAGGGATGCAGTGCCCACCTACGCCTGCCCCTGGCAACAGCATCTGCCGCCCCGGACTCTTGTTTACCAACTCGCGCACCCGCCATACGTCCGCCCCGGCCGCTTCGCAAATCAGCGCCACCTCATTGGCAAAAGCAATCTGCACATCCCGATACGCATTCTCCGCCGTCTTCACCAGTTCCGCCGTCACGACATCCGCTACATCCAGTTCTGCGTCTACAATGTGCCTGTATAAAGCCGCCATCGTCGCCGCCGTCTCTGGCGTAT
>JAGVTM010000612.1 GCA_019136785.1 Chloroflexota bacterium
TGTTAAACGGTGAATCGTTGGGCTATATCGAAGAAGTGTCCCGCCTCTATGACATTCAGCCAACACTGACGGATGAGTCTGTCTTTATAGCAGCGCACCAGGAGTTGGACACGCTGCTACCCGGAAGCGGGTCGCTGGCAGAACGAACGGAGGCGCGACGGCAGCGGTACCAGTTGGAACCAGCGCAGGCGCTGCCTTTGTTGGAGATGGCGCGGGCAGAATGCCGGCAGCGCACGCGCCGCCTATTCGATCTCCCGGCTGACGAGGATATTGAGATCCGGCTGGTTTCACAGCAGCCCTGGGGGGCTTATAACTGGTTTCTGGGTAATGGTCGCTCCCTGATTGAGTTCAACACAGACATCCCCATTTCCGCCCTCGGGCTGCTGGACACGTTCGCCCACGAGGGGTATCCGGGCCACCATACGGAAGGGATTCTGAAAGAAAGGTATTTGTGGCATGAAAAGGGGTATGGGGAGCAAGCCAGCTTTTTGCTGCATTCGCCGGCGGCGGTGATTGCCGAAGGAATTGCCACCACGGCGCTGGAGATTATTTTTCCCAATGAAACGCACTTTGTCTGGACAGCAGAGGTATTAATGCCGGCAGCCCACCTGCCCTCCGAACCGCCTGAACTAATGCAGCGCATCGCCCAAGCCGGGCGCGCTTTGCGCCGCGTCAGCGCCAATGCGGCGATTTTGTACCATACGGGGCAGCTTAACCGCGAGCAGGCAGTGGCGTATATGACCACTTATGGCCTTTCTTCACCGGAAAGAGCCGCCAAGGGATTTCAGTTCTTCACCAGTCCGTTGTTCCGCAGCTATATTTTCACGTACACGCACGGTTATGATCTGATTGCGGCGGCTGCCGGCAGCGGTGACAAGACCCCCCTCTTCCGCCGCCTGCTAACTGAACAACTTCTCCCCTATCACCTGGCGCAGATGGCTGCCGGGTAGCGCTGCATTTAATCGTGGTGAGTGTCAGCCCCGCCTGCGGTGGGAGCTGACACCCATTTTTATGGGCAATTTCGGGCGCAGACGCGCCCAAAATTGCCCGTCGCTGATGCCGCCGGACGATGCGGGGCTGCTCGCCGAAGCGCTCGCTTTGCGGGGCCGATAGGCGGTTAAAGAGATCGCCACGATTTACTGGGGTGTTACCGAGCCGCCTTCAACGAGAAATTCCTCGCAAATGGCAAATTGAGCGGGATTCCTTGTTTCACTCGGAATGACAACGGGTAAAGTATCGGGTTAGCTGCTTGAGGCTTGTTCTTGCCACACCAGCACCCTTCCCCCTTGCCCCAGCAAGACGCTGCCGGGGAACACGCGCAAGCGCCAGGGTTCGAGGTGAAGAACGGCAAAGGTAGGGGAGGTGGGAGCGCCCCAACCAGGGACAATAGCGGGGTCGTAGCCGACGGGTTGGGGGGCATGAGCAAACAGGTTCCAGACCATTGTGCGGGTTTCATCATCGAAAGCCCAGGAGGCGCGGCATTCAGCCACGCAAGTGTCGTGAGTAGGCGACCAGTAGTTACAAGAGATGAAGGGACTGGCGTGCAAGTGGGCGCGTTTGGTGGGGGTGGGGCTGGTGCCAATCCAGCCCACTAGCTGCTGCCCGTCCCATTGCCAGATGGGGTGTAAGATGCGCGAACGCGGGCGACCTTGAGCGTCAACGGTAGCAACGCCACACCAAACGATGCGGTGGGCCATTTCCACAAAAGCGGGGGCAACTTCGGGGAGGCTATTCATCTTTTACCTTTGTCGTCAGCAGTGTGAGAAATCGGACGGGTTTGCGCCCATTCGTGCGCTAATATGGCGTAGATGGCGGTGTCCCACCAACGATCCTGGAAGAATTTATGCTGGCGCAGTTCTCCTTCCAGGCGCATGCCCAGGCGTTCTGCCAGGACCCGGGCGCGGCTATTCTGGCTGTTGGTTTCGGCGTACAGGCGGTGGACAGAGAGAGCGGAAAAGCCAAAATCTATGAGCGCATGGGAAGCGGCGAAGGCGTAGCCCAAACCCCAGTAGGGGCGGGCAATGGCGCAGCCGAAGGAAGCCTGGCCGTGTTCCGCGTCTTCGATGCGCACGCCGCATGTGCCAATCAGGTCGCCTGCCGGCAAACAGACGGCAAGTTGAAAGGCGGCGCGGGGAACGGCAGCGGCGCCGGCGCAAATACGCTCAAAAACAGCCAGCCAATGGGCGCGTGTCTGCTCATGGTCTGGGTAATATTGTTGATAGGCAGGGTCTTGGGAAGTGGCGTAAAATGCGTCGAATTCGTCTGGCGTAAAGTCACGCAGCAGCACTCTTTGAGTAACAATGGGCAGCATAGCTATCCCGGCTCCCTGCCGCAGCTATTCGCCTTCATCCAGGGCAACCGGAGCGGGCGTCTGACCAAATTCCGTTACCCAGTACCAGACGTTGGGCGAGGCAAAATCAAGCACGTAACCCACGCCCAGGGTGATCGCCCGCTCATTGAGAATAATGCGGCGGTGGG
>JAGVTM010000384.1 GCA_019136785.1 Chloroflexota bacterium
ACCCTTTTTCAAAGAGGGGGACAGATGGAAACGGCCGTTGTCCCTTTCCCCGACCTGACTGACCGGGAACGAGAGGTACTGACGCTCATTGCCCAGGGATTGAACAACAATGACATTGCCGCCCGGCTGCACATCACCAGCAAAACCGTCAGCAATTATATTTCCAGCATTTTCAACAAGCTCCAGGTAGCAGACCGGGCACAGGTGATTGTGAAGGCGCGAGAAGCAGGATTGGGGAGGGAGTAGCGACCAGATGAAGTACACCCCTTGAGATCTTGAGAGGACGCCTTAGCCAGCTTGTATTTGGGGAAGCTGGCATCTTGTCAAGCGGCAGCATCGCTGGCAGGGGAAAATTGAGCAGAGTTGGGGAATAAACAGCAAAATAAAATAAACTGTACTAAAGTACTACACTTCCTATCTTCTAATCGTGGGTTGAATCGGCTATAATTTGAATTGGCTCCCCCCTGGGGTGGAGATACTGTCAGCGCCCGTTGGCAGGCCACCCCGCTTATGGCTCCCTGGAGGCTTTCCCCACTGCGCCCGTAGTGAGGAAAGCCTCAATTTTTTTCTGGGGGGCTGGTGGGTTTTCCGTCCCCCTTTTTGCTTCAAGCCCCTTGCAGCCAGACGGTAAACGTAGACCCTTCGCCTGGACGGCTGTCCACCCCAATCCGCCCCCCCAGTTTGCGCGCAATCTCCGCGCAGATAGTTAACCCCAAACCGGCGCCAGGGATAGTGTAATCCGCCGCCGCTTCGCCGCGGTAGAATCGCTCAAAAACGTGCGGCAGGTCTACCACAGAAATGCCCGGCCCAGTGTCGGTCACGCTGATAGTCACCCAGCGCGGCTCTCCGGTCTGTGTGCCAGCCGGCTGCGCGGCAGCGCTCAGCGTCACCTGACCGCCCGTAGACGAATACTCCAGGGCGTTGTCTATCAGTTGCGCCAAAAGCTGGGGCAGCATGGCTGGCTCGCCCAACACCAGCAGGCGCTCTGGTCGCGGTGGAAGCTGGCAGGCAATCTGGATGCCGCGCGCCGCCGCCGCCGCCTCATAGGCAGTCGCCAGGTCAGCTACCAACGTCCCCACGTCAACAGGCGTCAGGAGCACCGGCGCACTATCCGCCGCCACCCGAGACAACTCTAGAAAGCCTCTAATGAGTTTGTGCAGCCGGATGGTTGTCTGGCGCAGCACATCCAGGTAAGCCTGCTGCTTTTCGGGTCGCCCTCGCTCCAATAAATCCAGGTAGATTTGCAGATTGGTCAGCGGCGTCTGCATTTCGTGGCCAATTTGGGAGACAAACGCCTCGCGCAAACGGGCTAGCTCCTTAATCTGGCTGATGTCGCGCTGCACGCCTACAAAGCCGGCCAGTTCACCGGCGGCAGTGTGCAGCGGATTGAGCATCAGGCTGGCGTGGTAGAGGCTGCCATCCTGTCGCTGGTTGATCACTTCGCCCTGCCACGACTGGCCCTGGCGCAGCCGCGCTTCTAATTCGGCGCGCACGGCGGCAGGGGTGTGCGAGTGCCACCGCTCACCGGGCTGCCCCACCAGTTCTTCGGGGCGGTAACCGGTAATGCGCTGCGTGGCCGGGTTGGCGTAACGGATGGTATTTTGGGCGTCGGTAAAATAGATGGCTTCGCCGGCGGCGTCCAGAATGGCTTGCAGGCGGTTGCGTTCTTCTTCCAGTTCGACGGTGCGCTGGCTGACGCGCTGCTCTAACTCCTGGGCGTATGCCTGCGCCTGTGCGTGCAGACGGGCATTCTGAATGGCTACGGCAGCCTGGGCAGCCAGCAAGGTCAAGATGCGCTTTTCCGATTCGGAGAAAAAGTGCGGGCCAGGGTAGGAGACGGTTAACACGCCCACAATCTGCGCTTCGATTTGCAGCGGCAGCCCGGCCAGGGCGTAATGGGGCGCAGCCGGCAGCCGGTCAGCCCATAGGGGGTGCTGGTGGTTATCTTCAATAAAGGCGGGCGCGCCTGTCTGGGCAATCAGGTCGGCAAAGCGGCGTTGGTAGGGGGAATGCTCCGGCGTCTGCCGCAGCATGGCTGCCGGGCGGGTTAGCTCAAAGGTCAACAGCCCGTCGTCGTAGAGGGAAATGCCGGCAACCGTCGCCGCCACCAAATCCAACAAAGCCTGCAAGATAGCGTTTAGCACCCGCTGCAAATCGAGCGAAGCCGTCAGACTCAGGCTGGCGCGCTGCACCGCTTCCAGTTCCTGCCGGCGGCGGCGTTCCGCCGTCAAAATGTGCGCCAGGTCAATGCGCGTGGCTACCAGATTGGACACAATACGCATTAAGTCCTGTTCTTCCTGGCTAAACTGGCGGGGAACGGCAATACTGACGTAACAGATACAGCCGATCACCGCATTGCGCACGTTGAGCGGCGTTAACACCAGCGAGCGCACCAGCCAGCGAGACAGCAGCGCCCGCAACTCATCATCTAACAGCGGTTCTTGTTCCGTGTCCGTTACCACCAGCATTTG
>JAGVTM010000315.1 GCA_019136785.1 Chloroflexota bacterium
ATATAAAGGTCAAAAAGCAGATACCCTAAGAAGGCATATAGACAAACTGAATTGTAAAGGTGATTTGGTACGCAGTATACTTCAGCTTGACCCACCAATCTTTGTTGGAAGCAATGGTGAGACTTGGGAACAGAGTAGCAAGGCCCTTGGGGCGTTTCTAAACTCCCTCCATTGGGAATTACACCGAACAAGCCCTTTGAGTTGGCCTGACCTCCGTCGGTATTTTGGCATATAAATCAGACTCCAAAACTTTGCGAGATGTGACTAAATGTACATTTCCTAGATACTCATCATGTCTACCAATCATGCCCACCCGACACCTTATCCTGTGGTGAATGCGCTGTTGGAAGCGCTGCTAACAGGGGGGCAGGCAGTGTTGGGGGAGGGGCTGGTGGGGTTATATGTGCATGGGTCGCTGGCAAGCGGGGATTTTGCGCCGCGACGCAGCGACGTGGATTTTGTGGCGGCGACGAGGGAAGCGCTGCCGGCAGAAATGCTGCCCCAACTGGCAGCCATGCACGCCCACCTGCGCAACAGCGGCGGGAAATGGGCGGCGAAACTGGAAGGCTCTTACATTCCGCTGGCAGCGCTGCGGCGTTATGATCCGGCTGACTGCCGGCATCCGGCCCTGCGCATTGACGGCAGCTTTGACGTAGACGAGCATGGCCCCGATTGGGTAATCCAGCGGCACATTCTGCGCGAGTACGGCATTGCCCTGGTGGGCCCGCCGCCGCACACGCTGATCGATCCGGTGGAACCAGAGGCGCTGCAACAGGCTGCCTGGGGCATCCTGGACACCTGGTGGCGGGCTAAACTGGATGACCCGACGCTGCTGCGCCGCAGCGAGTACCAGGCTTACGCCATTTTAACCATGTGCCGCGCCCTGTACACGCTGCGGCATGGGCGCGTCGTTTCCAAGAAGGCGGCGGCGCGCTGGGCGCAGGCGCATCTGGAAAACCGCTGGCGGGCGTTAATCGAACTGGCGTTAGCCTGGCCCGAGGGCGACCCGTGGGATTTTCTTGATGAAACGCTGGCCTTTATCGCTTACACGCTCCAGACGGGGCGGATGGAAAACCACTTACGCTATCTATAGTCTCTAGTGTCCTGTCAGTTGTGATATGATAGATTGGTTCAATCTGGGAGATTGAACCAATCTAATCCATCATTTTACACTTGACGGAACACTAGGTCGGAAAACCATAAAAATGGGACGCCGGTGACGCAGGAAGACTGTGTGACGCAGGAAGCCGCAGATGAGAGCCAGTTTAATCCTGATGAATCCATTCAATCTGCGCTTTATCAGCGTCATCAGCGGGCTATTAAAGACTTTTCCGACAAACTACTAGACAGCGCTGAAGTAGGCGTTCGCCACGAGGGTGTGCAAGGGGAAAGCCAGGTCGGTGGGAGCGGTGATGATGTGGCGTTCGGGGGATTCGGTTGTGGGCGTGAACGGGGGCAGGGAACCTGTCCAGGGCGCAGCCAGACCAAAGATGAGCAGCGTGCCATCGGGGGCGCTGTGCGCCTGGTAAAGCTGCACCGTTTCAGGGGAGATGGCGATTTGCGTTTCTTCCCACAGTTCACGGACGGCGGCTTGCTGCCAGGTTTCGCCCAGGTCAATAAAGCCGCCGGGGAGGGCAAGTTTGCCGGCATTCGGGGCCACCCCCCGCCGCACCACCACCAGACCATTTTCTGCCGGCAGCAGCGTCACGGCTACGGGAATCGGGTTCTGAAACGTCATCTGCCCACAAAAGTGGCAGCGACGGGGCCAGGTTAGATTTTCAAAAAGATGCCCACAATAAGAGCAATAACTGTTCTTGGGCAGCGGCTGAAATTGGCGCATAGGTGTCCTGGGGATGAAGCGGGTTTATGCCGTCCGCGCGCAGCGAGGAATTCCAACGGGTTGGCGGTCAGGATTTTTCGGCTGTCGTCCGCAAAATGCATTGGGCATGTCGCCATACCCAATCATGGCGCGCGTTGCAGGATCATTGCATAAACACCTGGGCAGGGTTATACTTTTAAGAGTAAATGGCAAATCAAGCGTAACCTCTACCGCCTTTCGGTGTTACACTGTTTCCCTGTTTGCATTTGCCAGGCCATTCCCTTTCAGCCAACCTGGTATCGGCGTTTTGTCAGTTGCGCCTATACTTTAATCAAACCAGAGCATTTCGCCAACCCTTCCACACCGTTTTCATTTAGGAGGAGACGTATGATCCCACCGAGCACCGACAAACCCTGGCTGAAGCAGTATGATCCGGGCGTCCCGCACCATCTGGACCTGCCAGACCATACCATCCAGGATTTTTTGATCCAGGCCGCGCAGAAGTTTCCTAACAATACTGCCATCACCTTTAAGGGTACGCGCATCAGCTACCGGGACTTCGACGAGTTGAGCGATGCGGTAGCGGCGGCTCTGGTTGCCAATGGCTTCAAGAAAGGGGACCGGGCGGTGATTTACATGCCGAACAGCC
>JAGVTM010000163.1 GCA_019136785.1 Chloroflexota bacterium
GTGCAGACCATCCGCTTCCGAAAAATCGGGCTTCATGTAGATGGCGTCCCGCTCTTGCAGCACCCGATGTAGTTGTTTGTGCCCCATGATGACGGTTTCCAGGACGGGGTAATCATCAAAGGCAAACTGATCCTGCTGCAAGACAGCCAGGCGTTGGTTGGGGCCGATGATGATTTCGCCTGTGGTGGGATCAATTTCGCCGGCAATGATTTTGAGCAGGGTAGATTTGCCGGCGCCATTGGGGCCAATCAAACCATAGCAGTTGCCGGGTAGAAATTTTAGATTGACATCTTTGAACAAAGTACGCTCGCCAAAGGAGAGCGAAATGTTGGTTAAGGTTAACACGTTATAATCCTGTATGCACCCATTACGTTCGGCTGTTGCCGAACTGGGTTTGATAGCGGTCGCGCCGCACGCCGTTGCGCCGCGGATAGAGAGCCTTGTGGGGCTTCTATCCGCTCGCCTTCTCCGTCTAGCCTGATAGTTGAGCGCGGGGAAACAGGCGCAGGCGTACTCTACACTATTGTATGCGTTTGTGGGTGTGCCGGCAAAACAGGCAGGCGTCACCCAGGCGCAAGATTACGTCCATTTTGGCGGCGCTGCTTTTGCCATTACAATAGAGTCAGGCGACAGATTTTGTTCTGCCACGAATTTCACGAATGGCGCGAATTTTCTGACCACTCGCCACTGGTCACTATCCACAGAGGAGTTGGCATCAATATGAAAATAGGCATTCTGGGCGCGGGTAATGTGGGCGGGAATTTGGGGAGAGCCTGGGCCGGGCGGGGGCACCAGGTGGTGTTTGGCGTGCGCGATACGGGCAGCGACAAGGCGCGGCGCGCCGTAGCCGCAGCGGGCGCAGCTGCGGGCGCAGATGCGGGCGCAACTGCGGGCGCAGATGTGCGGGCTGTTTCTCTAAGCGAAGCGGCAGCCTGGGGGGATGTTGTGGTAGTAGCGGTTCCCTGGGCGGCGGTGCAGGAGACACTGGCAGCAGCGGGCGACCTGCGCGGCAAGATTGTCATTGACACCACCAACGCCATCCGCTGGGATAATGGCCCGGTTAAGGCGGTGGAAGGCTCAGGCGCAGAGATGGTTGCCGGGTGGCTGCCCGGCAGCCGTGTGGTTAAGGCGTTCAACACCATTGGCGCGGAGCAGATGCTTCAGCCGGACTTTAATGGCGTGCCCGCCGATATGTTCATTTGCGGGGATGATGCCGCCGCGCGGGCCACAGTGGCGGCGCTGGCGCAGGGGATTGGTTTCGAGGCGCGCGATGCGGGCCCGCTGCGCAATGCGGCGCTGCTGGAATCGCTGGGGACGCTGTGGATTCACATGGCAACTGTGGGGGGGCTGGGGCGAAACGTGGCTTTCAAGCTGCTGCAGAAGTAAGCGGCTGTCCGCGATTAAGTGAGTGGAATTGTGCGGAGAGCTCGTCAGCAGCCACCCCTGAAAACGTGAGGTTTTGGACGGCTACCATCCACGGCACAACGCAAAAGGCACGCTGGTCGGCGTGCCTTGATGTCGCCAGAAAATGTAGGAGCCCCAAGTAGTGAGTTTGTCTTTTACCAAATTTCGTCGTCCTCTTTCCCCTGCGTTATGGTGTGTAACGCCGGCTGAAAGATTCGCGCTCAAAACACTGCCCCTGACCTGATTCTGGTTTTCTGGTTAATACTTCAGCCCTCTAAAATACCGGCCAGATTGCCATGCTGTCAGGCAAAGAGAGTATTTTGTTTACTGCGAATTGATTATCCAGATGGCGCCTTATCGCCAGATAAAGCCTCATCTGCCCCTGATAACCAATAGCCTCGCAGCTATCGTCTGGTAAAATAACCGACCCATCTGCCTGGGGCGTCCTAACCTCTTGATCATGACATCTTATGCAGATGCTGACTATCTTGAGGTACGGTAATCTTAACAGAATCAGGGGGCGTCGTCATCTGATAAAAATCATCAGAATTGGTGACGTTTGTCATTGACAGAGGCGTGTGCTATCCGGCGTATTTTGATAGGATGCTGATAGCTTTGTAGCTGCTTAGCCTGCGAGAGGGTCACATACCTTCTCAATGACCTGGAGCAGACTTGGCGGCTGTGATTATTGATGGGTATGGGCGCAAACATGACGTATGATATGGCGGTTGTGGGCGGCGGGGCAGCCGGATTGATGGCTGCCATTTGCGCCGGGCGGAGCGCGCCGGGCTGCCGCGTCGTTGTGCTAGACGGAGCGCGCAAGCTGGGAGCCAAGATTCTGGTTGCCGGCGGTGGGCGCTGCAATGTGACGCATGATCATGTTTCGGAAATGGATTATGCCGGCGCTTCCCGTCCGGCCATTGGCAAAGTCTTGCGCCGCTTTGACGTGCCCCAAACGGTAGCCTTTTTCCGCGAGATTGGCGTCGAACTGAAGCGGGAAGAGAGCGGCAAACTGTTTCCTGTTGACGACAAGGCGCGCACCGTGCTGGCGGCTTT
>JAGVTM010000128.1 GCA_019136785.1 Chloroflexota bacterium
GTGACAGCCAAAGAGCGACGGCAGTTTGGACAGCGGTGGTGGCGGCTGGGCGTAGGGGACAGGCAGTGGACGCCGCCATATTACCCGGCGCTGGCGCGGCTGCTTAACCCGGCGCGCCAACCCCATCTGGCGCGGCTGCAGCCCCGCTTTTTGCACCTGGAAGCGCTGCCTGGTCGCCCGCGTTCGCTGGCGCGCACGGGAACGGCGCCCATTGATGGGTCGCCTATGTTTGAGGTTCCGGTGGGGACGGCGCTGACGCTGCGCCATCCGCAGGCGGCGCAGGACGCAGCTTTTCTGTCTATGTGGCATCTGGTTAACGACGAAGAAAGCGTAGAGCGGCTGCTGGATTATGTTTTGGCGGAGTTAAGACCGGAGGGCGTGCGCCGTCTGGTGGGGCCTGTGCACCCGTCGCTGTGTTTGCCCTACGGCGTCTTAGCCAGCGACTGGAACGTTTTGCCGCCGCTGCATACATCCTACTACCCTCCCTTCGCCGCCGACTTGCTCGGCAAAATTCTCGCACCCGCCGTCGCCAGCCGCCTCTACACGCTTAATGCAACCTCTCTGGAGGTTGAGGCAATTGCGCCAGCCCGCCTGCGTCTCTTTGATCCGCAGCGATTGGCGGCGGAGCTGCTGCCGCTGCTGGCGCACACGGTAGAGGCGGATCCGCGGCTGCCTGCGCCCGACGGACTGGCGGCGGCGTATTTGTTAGCCTGGCTGCGCCTGTGGCCCTGGCAGGGCTGGCTGGCAGAAATCGGCGACGCACCGGTGGGGTTTGTGGTTATCCAACCTGATCTGGCAGTGGCGCTGCGGCAGGCGCGCGGCGGGCGGCCCTGGTGGGGGCGTTTGTGGCTGCGTTGGGCCAGCGGCAAATCTACCAGGGCGGGGCGGATCGTGTTGGGCGGGGTGCTGCCGGCATTCCAACGCCAGGGGATAGGGCGGCAGCTTCTAGGGCAGGCGGTGCAGGCAGCGCAAGAGCAGGGCTGGCAGACATTGACCATTGGCCCGCTGCCAGAGGACGCGCCCGCTGCCAGACTGCTGCAAGCAGCGGGCGCCAGGCCGCAACAATGGTATCAAACCTACACTTACGAACCGCGCCCGTCCGACTTTTGGTAGTCTGCGTTGCCAGGCGGCATATGCTGGCGCAAATGATGATCAAGGCTGGCGGTCAGTTCATCCAGGGGGTCTATGGCAAACTGCTGTATCAATTCAGCCATCATTTCGCTGCCCCAGTCCCAGGCGGCGGCGTATGCCCGCCACAGCGACGGAGAGGCCAACGGCGCAGTGCAATCTCGCAAGCGGGCATAGCTGGCGGGCAAGATTTCCTGCTCCAGGGCGCGCCCAAAGAGGAACCAGTTGAGAAAACTCTGACAAAGAAATTGGGCTTCGCCGGGCTGACGACGGTCGGGCGGAGGCCCAACTAACAGGCGCAGGTGTGGACTGAGTGCGCCCGTTTTGTCAACCAGGAGGGCGCCCTCCAGGGTGGGAAAAGCCATAACGCCGCGCCACTGCGCCAGTTTGGGGATGTCGCTGGCGGGTTCAAAGTGAAATTCGGCGCGCACCAGATTGGCGAAGATGGCCACGCCGCTGCCAAATTCGTTGTGGTAATATAGCCATACAGGCGCAATCTGGCTCACCCACGCTGACTGCTCAATGGCCGGCAGGTCAGCGTCGGCGAAGTAGAGGATGGCGTCAATGTCAGAGAAGGCGTCCCCTTCCTCGCAGGCAAAGGAGCCGTAAAGCATGGCAGCCAGCAGTCGCTCATCTGCCAGGCAGACCTGTCGCAAGCGATGAATCATACTCTGTTGTGGAATCATCGCTCGTTTTCTGTTGGCGGCGGGGAATCCGGAGCCAGGGCATGCAGCAGGAGAAAAAACAGCAAGCCGCCTACAATGGCCGCCAGGGTCGGTCGCCAATGGGGCCAGATATACCAGAAAGCCGGGCGAGGCGTCACCTGGGCAGCGGCGGGGCTATTCATGTAATTGGATAGGGCGGTGAATGCCGGCATCGGCTCAAAGTCCGGCTCCATCAAGCGAAAATAGTACCACGCCGCCCCTTGCTCCAGATCCGTGGGGCGCTTGAAAAACCAGACATTCATCACCCCTACCCAGGGCCACTCCGCCTGCGCCCGCTGGAAAGCCTGCACCGAATACGCGGCCTGCTGCGCTAGCGTCACCTGTCCATACGGCTGCGGCAGCCCATCAGGAACGGTATTCCACCCCACTTCGCTAATCCATAGGGGCTTTTGGGCATCGCCAAACTGCACCATCAGATCGCGCACGTAGAGATGGTGCGGGTAGTTGAGCACGGTGGGGCGCAGGCGGTAATCGGTGGGGCCAGAAAACAACCCGTATCCCTGCGCCGACATCACGTCAAAACACGCCCCCGCGCCCGCCAGGTACATGCGCTGCAAGAAAATGAGGTTATTGCGGTCGCGGGCGTCAAAGGCAACGGTGGGCGAGAGGGCCGGGGCCAGGATCACCGCCCGGGGATTGGCGGCTTTAGCGCGACGATAGCCCGTACACAACAACTCTGTAAAGGCTACTGGATCAGGAATGCGCTCGCCCCATTCGGGGAAGATGTTTGGCTCATTCCACAATTGGAAGTAGGTGATGCGCCCACGATAACGGCTGACAACGGCAGCCACAAAGTCGCCAAAGTCAGCGATGTTATCCGGCGGGGCGTGCGCGCCCGCCTCATCCCCGGCTGCCCGCGACCAGGCAGGTGGGTTGCTCAGGCGGGCAATGATCTCCAACCCGGACTGCTGCGCCAGTTCTACGATGTTGTCGTATTTGCTCCAGGCGTTGATTTCACCCACGACCTCCAGGTTACGCCGATCCATGAACTCCCCTTTGGCGTGAATTTCGATATCTTCCCAAGGGAATTCCTGGCGGATGAAACGGAAACCTGCCTTCTGGATCAGGCTCAGGCTTTCGGCGCGCACCTCTGGCTGGACTTCTTGCTCCAGGAAGGTGTTCACGCCAAATGGCGCAGCCGTCGGGTAACTGAGATCGGCGTCCGCTGCCAGGTCGGGCTGCGGGCGCAGGGCGCTGTGTATCCAGTGCAGCGCGCCGCGCACCTGGCCCGGCAAACTTTCTTCCCCCGTGAAATCATAGGGGTTCAGGCTGCCCGGATAAAGGATCAAAAGCAGCAGCGCCAAAAGGGGGAGAGGGGGTAGCAATCGTTTCATATCATGTCGAATATCTGCCGGGGTTGTCACTCGTGCGCTGAGCTTGCCGAAGCCCTGTGTTGCCGGCGACAGGCTCAGGCAACGGGCTAAGTGGTTCGAGATCAAAGCAAATAATTGGTTTGTTGTCTTTTAGTGGCGTTTATGTTACACAATACCGTCTGGGGGGGCAATTTGTGGGATAAGATACGCGAAAGAAGGGAGGTTAACCGATGCCAGAATTGAACGATTACGGGCTGCACCAACTGCCGGCAGGTCAGCCAGTAGAATTGAATGAATTAACCACCAAAGGCAAGAAATTCCAACCTGATCGGGCAGCGGCAGAGGCAGAGTTTAAGACGCTGCGGGATGAACTGGCGGATTGGCAAGTGCGTTTGTACGCGGAAGGGAAACAGAAGCTGCTGATTGTGCTGCAGGCGCTGGACGCTGGCGGCAAAGACGGTACTATTCGGCGCGTCTTTCAGGGGGTCAATCCGCAGGGCGTACAGGTGGCGT
>JAGVTM010000573.1 GCA_019136785.1 Chloroflexota bacterium
GCAAATTAACTGGCATACAATTGTGTACAAAGGGGGAGAGAGAGGAGTAGATTGCTGGAGCCTGATGAAATGCAGATAGAGTTGTGGAAATGGAGGCTTCAGCCGTCCCGGCGGCTGAAGCCTCTACTTTTGTCACCAGGGAGGAGGGTGAGGAGCAACCCAGTCGGTGCGGGCGAGGTTGCCGGCACTGTCCACTACCTGCACATAGCTGCGAATTGTGCCGGCAGGACACGTCCCCGTCCAAAAAGCCGCGCCTACGCGCACCAACGATGTCGTCTGCCACGCGCCCGCGCCATTGTCGCACACGGCAATCATGCGGCTGATACCACTGGCATCCACCGCCTGCACGCCCAACCGGATAAAGTCTTCCATGAGCCAACTGAACTGCCCCCGAATAGTGGGGCGCTGCTGGTCAGGATGGTCGCTGTAAATCACGGCCACTGTGAGATCATGGAATAGACGTTCTTCATCCATATCCCCATTAAACGCGCCTAACACCAGGTTCAGACTGGCAGCCGTGTCAGAAAGACCGCGAAAATGACCCAGGGCATAGGGATAGTCCCGATCCCACCCTTCAATTTCCGCAGGCGATTCCGCCAGAGTTGCAAGCTGTTTGTGCCCCAGCGCCCAGGATTGCACGACGAAGGGATCAAACGGCGTAACCCGACTGTACGCCGCACTATAAAGAATAGCCGCACGTGGCGTGGCCGTACCGATAGTGCGGCTCAGTGGAATGCGTAAGAAGGGCTGCGCAGGCTGCCCGTTTTGGGCCAAAACGCGACCGTCGTGGCTGTAATATGTGCCACCCTCTCCTATTTGCTCCGTGAACGTCAATCCCGCCAGGGTATAAGCGATTTCTATCATATTTTCTGGCATGATCACGCGCGGCGGCGCGGGCGGTGGGGTGGTTGGCGGACTGCTCAACGTCGCTGTTGGCGGCAGCGCCAGTTGCAGCATGGGCAAGCCATACAAGGTAAACGGCAGCATCACCTTCTCATCTAAATAATCAAACCAGTTTTCGTGAGCGGCGAAGTATTGCTGCTTTGCCTGCATGATGGCGGCCCCCAGGGTCTGGGTGGGCGCAGCCAACATCTGTGCCGTCAGCTCCGCGAACAGCGATTCTGCGTAGGATTGGCCCGCGCCGGAGGCATAGCTGTAAGCGGTTGGCCCGGCAGCCACACCGCCGCGCCGCAGCAGCGCTTGCGTCATATCTTCATCTGGCAGCGGCCCCACGCTTTCCGGCACGTTGAGGCCGATGTGACAGCCAATGGAAAGATGCAGCGTGCCCAGGAAAGAGGCGGCGCGGGCGAGAATGTCTCCTGTGTCCAGGTCCCCTTCGCTCAAGTGATTGCTGTGAACAGATGCAAAAGCAATCCCTTCTGCCCAATTCAGCATAGTCTGGCGCAATTCGCCCGGATTCTGGACGCAGGTCGCCGGAACGCCTGCGTCTGCCAGAGTCTGGCACTGCATCTGGCCCAAATCATCCGTTAATTCCGGGATAGAGCCTACCACGGCTTCATCCAGCGAATTAACGCCATCCATAGAGAGGAAGGCGTCAATAGCCGTCACTATCTCATCGGGGGTTTCAACCAGCCGCCCGATGGCGTAATCCGGCACAAACAACGGGTGGCCGTCCGTCCAGAAGGGAGAATCAGGCACACTAGGAATGCGGTCAGCGTAGTAATCGTCGCTGAGAAAACGGTTCGATGCCAGGGCATCGCGCACTGTCCCCCCTGGAACATAACCGGCGTAGCTGTTCTCTTGCCACATGGTGCCGTTCTGGTCGGCGACGCGGTAGAAGGGGATGATTTCGTCGCTGCCTACGAGGACCAGGTCGCGCAGGTTGGGATATGCCTGCATAGTTTGGTCAATCAGGTTTTTGATAGCCGCGGCGACTTCGTTCGCTTTCACCCAACTGCCCGGGTTGGCGTCCCAGGCGGCGTAAGCGGCGCGCACGTCGGCGTCGGTGAGGATATCCAGGATGACGCCGCGGACGTGGGGATGAGCGGCGAGGGTGTAAAGCGCCGGCATAACCGGCGCCGCCCCATACCGCTCCCCCATTCGCTGCGGAGCTACCAGGAAAAGCGTCAGCGTGTCCGTCAGCGACGCAGGAACCGTAATCGTCGCCTGATTGTTTAGCGGGTTGGCTTCCGGGGTTGTGGTCGTCACCAGGCTCGAAACAGCCAGGCCCGCCGCGGGCGATAAATCAGCGGCAGCCGTCACTGTCAGATAAACGGAGAAAGGCGCTTCCCCTGACGGAATATCCGTCCACTGCCAGGTCAATGGCTCCACCGTCGTGGGAACAGGCAGGGCATATACATAGGTCAGGCTTGGCGGCAGCGTCACGGTCAGAGTCGCTTCCGTCGCTGCCAGACCGCCAACATTATCCAACTGTACTTGAAAAACTGCCTCATTGCTCGCTACCAGCAGCGGTGGCCCGATCATCGTCAGACGCAC
>JAGVTM010000052.1 GCA_019136785.1 Chloroflexota bacterium
GGGGCGCTGTGCGCCCCTCGCCC
Source organism: Chloroflexota bacterium (assembly GCA_019136785.1). Taxonomy (GTDB): domain Bacteria; phylum Chloroflexota; class Anaerolineae; order Promineifilales; family Promineifilaceae; genus JAGVTM01. The sequence continues at coordinate 24 of JAGVTM010000052.1, forward strand.
TCTCCGAAAGCCCCCTTCCCCCTTTTGGGCATTGAGAAAATAATCGGGTAATCCCGCCGCCCCAGCCAGGGAAGGGGTAATGGAGGGCGAGGGGCGCTGTGCGCCCCTCGCCCTCTCCGAAAGCCCCCTCCCCCTTTAGGGGGAAGGGGGTTGGGGGATGGGGGTTTTTACCTCCGTTTGCCGAATTATTTTCCTAAACCTCAACAGTTGGCGGGTGGAACAGACTCAACCGGCGCGTGGAGCTTAAGCGAAGGTTAAACGTCCAACTGTTTAGCCGCGAGCGTGTTATAATCGCGGGCGTAACTGCCTGATAAGACAGCTTCTTCTACACACAGGTATTGTATGCAAGCGACTCCCAGCGCCCCCGCCTATTCCCCTTTGCACCACGTCCTGCGCAACCTGGGCTGGTTTCTGTCCGTGCCCCTGTTCTTTCTGGCGCTGCTCAGCCTGACCCTGGCGGTCACCGTGACCGGTTACCAGACGCGCCATGCCGACCGCATTTACACAGGTGTGTCCATAGGCGGGGTAGACTTGAGCCAGATGACGCTGCCGGAAGCGCAGCAAGCGCTGGCGACAGCTTTTCCCTACGCGCAAGAGCAATCTATCACCCTGTCAGACGCCGCCACAGGGGAAGTGTGGCATCTGCCGCTGGCAGACCTGGGGGTGTCGCTAGACGCGGCAGCCTCCGCCCGCGCTGCCTATGGCATTGGCCGCGGCGCGGATGCGGTGCACGATCTACAGACGCAGTTTGAGACCTGGTACTATGGGCGACGGGTAGCTCCCATTGTGGTGATTGACGAGGCGCGCCTGGATCAGGCAGTGGGCGACGTGGCGGCAGCCGTGGCCCAAAGCGGCATGGATGCCACGCTGGCTTTTGATGGCAACCAGGTCGGTTATACGCCGGCGCAAACCGGGCGACTGTTAGACAAAGCGCGGCTGAAGAGCGACCTTTTGGCGGCGGTGGGAAACTTGCAGGGGGCGCAACTGCCACTGCCCATCCTGGAGAACCGGCCGCGCGTGCCGGACACCAGCGAAGCGGCGCAGCGGATCCAAAACATTATCAGCAGCCCGATGACGTTTTATTTGCAGCAGCCGCTGGCGGATGACGACTTAACGCGCACGGAAATAACGCCAGAAGAATTGAAAACCTGGCTGCACATTTCTCTGTTGACCCGGCCAGACGGCGCGTTCTACCACAGCGTGACCATAGACGAAAACGGCGTACGCAACTGGTTAACGCAGTTCAGCGCCACCCTATACCGCGAACCCGTCAATGCCCGCTTTTACTTTGACGACAACACGCGCGAACTGGTGGTGGTGGAACCGCACGTCAATGGGCGGCAGCTAGACATAGAAGCCACGCTGGCGCAGTTTATGCAGCAAGTGTATACGCAGAACCGCTCGCTGCCCTTTGTGGTCACGGACATTGTGCCTGTGGCGCACACAAACGCCACAGCCGCCGAACTGGGCATCACCGAACTGGTCAGCGACAGCACCACCTGGTTTTACGGCTCCTCGCCCGAACGGAAACATAACATTGCCCGCGCCGCCGCCAAATTCTATGGCATTGTGGTGGCTCCGGGTGAAACCTTCTCTTTTAACCATTACCTGGGCGAAATCAGCAAGGAAGAGGGATACGAAACGGGGCTGATCATCTTTGGCGGGCGCACCATTGAAGGCGTGGGCGGCGGCGTCTGCCAGGTGAGCACCACCCTGTTCCAGAGCGCCTTTTGGGGCGGCTTCCCCATTGAAGAGCGCTGGGCGCATGGCTATCGCGTCGGATATTATGAAGCGGGTGAGGGACCGGGCATGGACGCTACCGTCTTTTCGCCCATTGTAGACCTGCGTTTTGTGAATAACACGCCCTACTATCTGCTGATTGAGAATTATTACAACGAGACGTATGAATCCCTGTGGTTTAAATTTTACAGCACCAGCATGGGACGCACCGTAGAGAAAAGCGACCCGGTCATCCGCAACATCCAACCCGCCAGACCGGACATCTGGGAATACAATGAGGAACTGGCGGAAGGGGAGATCAAGCAGGTAGACTGGGCCGCCGAAGGCTCCGACGTAACCGTGCATCGCACGGTGTATAATCGGGACGGGCAGGTGATCATTGACGAAGACATCACCAGCCATTACGTGCCCTGGCAAAACATTTACCAATACGGCCCCGGCGTAGAGCCACCTTCCCCGCCGCCACCCGCAGCGCCGGCGTCCGAGGGGGAAACGGCAACCAACCCGTAGTCGGAAAGGGAAATCAGAGATGGCGCAGATTGAGTGGGGCGCCGACTCATCTGGTCAATCCTGCCCGCTGCGCCGCCTGTTTGACCGCCCGTTGAATGATGCCTTCATGCAAATGATACTGCCGCTCCACCCCAGAGCGGGGATCTAGGGAACGTTGCGAAGCGGGAGCG
>JAGVTM010000072.1 GCA_019136785.1 Chloroflexota bacterium
CATGATTGCGCAGCAGGCGGCACTGCTCTGCCAGGGCGTCATCGTCAGTGGTGATCATCCCTCCTTCCGCCGACATCACATTTTTGGTGGCGTACAGGCTAAACACGCCTGTGCCAAAGCTGCCCGCCATCTGCCCCCGAAAACGCGCTCCCACCGCCTGCGCCGCATCCTCAATAATCGCCAGACCATACCGCGCGGCTATGGCTTGAATCGCCGCCATGTCGCACGGACAGCCGTACAAATGCACAGGCATGATCGCCTTCGTGCGCGGCGTCACCGCCGCCTCAATGAGCGCCGGGTTCAGGTTAAAACTGTCCGCCTCAATATCCACGAACACGGGCGTAGCCCCCACATACAAAATACTGTTCACCGTAGCGATAAAGGTAAAAGCGGACGTTATCACCTCGTCCCCAGAGCCAATGCCATGCGCCAGCAGCGCCAGATGCAGCGCTGTCGTCCCCGAAGAAGTGGCTACGGCGTGTTTGGCGCCACACAAAGCGGCAAACTTCTGTTCCAACTCGGCGGTCACGGGTCCCTGCACCAGGTAACCCGAATCCAACACCGCCAGCACCGCTTCCCGCTCCGCCTCGCCGATAAAAGGTTTGGAAATTGGGATCACATTCACCTCCCAGTGAAAACCGCTGTATTTTGACCATCGTTGTCTGGTATAATAGAAACATCCCCAGGCGCGCCAGGCAGCCTGCGTCTGGAGTCTAACTTTACCACGTACCAGCCAATTTGGGGGTAACAAAACAGGGAACAAAAGCCATCAGCCCGTCGTCCTTTTTATATGCGTCTGACCACTGATCACTCCCCACTGACCCCTATTCCCGAAGGATCGCCGTTATGAACATTTCCCGCATTCTCCCCCGCACCCGGCGCGCCAGGGTGTTAACGTTAATTGCCGTTCTGGTGGGCGCGGCAGCCTTGATTGCCGGGCCCCCGTTGGTGCAGCGTATGCGCAGCATGAATGCCGGCACAGGCTCAACCTTTCCCGCCATCGCCTGGGAAGCCGCCGCCGGCCTGTTTGGCGCACCAGCCGTGGAGGCGTCCGCCGCCGAAACGCTGGCGATCCGCCTCAGCGAAGGCCAGGCTGCGCCGCTGACAACTGTGCCAGCCATCCCCGTCACCAGGGGCACGCCCCTCTCCCCGGCAGAAATTGCCGCCATTCTGGCGCGCCTGCCAGAGCTGACGGGCGAGGCCGCCGATCAGCAAGATTTTCAATTCCCGCCCGAGGCGCCGCCGCCGCCGCTTACGGGCGAAACGGTCAGCGAAGCTTTCCCGCCCCCGCTGGACCCGGTGCGACAGCCGGAAGTTTCCGGCGGGCCCCTACAAGTGCTGCGCTACGCGCCTGAGGGAGACATCAACGTCGCCCCGTTTCTCAACGTGACGTTCAACCAACCCATGGTGCCGCTGACCAGTCTGGAAGCGCTGGCGGCGGCAGACGTGGCGGCAGATATGCCGGTACAGTTGACGCCCGCCATCCCCGGCGTCTGGAAATGGCTCAGCCCGCAAACGCTTTCGTTTGAATATCAAGGGGAGGTAGACCGTTTCCCCAAGGCGACTGAATACACAGTAGAAATTCCCGCCGGCACCCAATCGGCCAGCGGCAATGCGCTGGCGGAAACCGTTTCCTGGACATTCCGCACGCCGCCGCCGCAGGTAGTAGCGTTTTGGCCTCAATACGATTCGCAGCCCACCGACGCCCTGATGTTTGCCGCTTTTGACCAGCTTATTGACCCGGCTGCCGTGCTGCCTACGATTCGGGCAGAAGCCAATGGTCAATCGCTGCCGCTGCGGTTAGCCACAGCAGACGAAGTGGCGGCGGTGGAACGGGTACAGCAGTTCGTTGAGAACACGCTGCCCAACCGCTGGCTGGCATTTCGCACGGAAGCGGAGATGCCGGCAGCCAGCCAGATCACGGTCACTATTGGCCCCGGCGTTCCCTCTGTCGAGGGCCCCCGCCGCAGCGAGCAAGCCCAATCCTATTTCTTCTCCACCTACTACCCGCTGGTCGTGTCTGAAGCCCGTTGCAGTTGGAACAACGAAGACTGCGTCCCGCTCAGCCCCATGACCATCAACTTTAACAACCCGCTGGATCGGGACGCCTATCAGGAGTCGTGGATTGAAATCACGCCCGCCCTGCCGGGCGCGGTGGTGGACATTTATGGCGGCAACCTGACTATCGGCGGCCCTACGCAAGGGCGCACCAACTACGACGTGACCCTCTCCGCCGAGATTCAGGACATCTTTGGACAGAAGCTGGGCAAGACGCAAACGCTGCGCTTTGAATACGGCTCCGCCCCTGCCGCCCTCAGCGGGCCCGACAGTATCCTGGTCACGCTGGATCCCTCTTTGCAGGAAGCAGCCCTCTCAGTTTACACCATCAACCAGCCGCGCCTGGAAGTGCGCGCCTATGCCGTGCAGCCGTCCGATTGGCCC
>JAGVTM010000294.1 GCA_019136785.1 Chloroflexota bacterium
AAGGCAGGCGGTACAAAGCTGCCACCAAATTCACCAAAATAGGCGGGAATTGTGTAACTGGGCTCCAATTTCACGGTTCCATCATCTTTTCTTTTTGGAACCAACACGTTCCGTTTTATATCTTTGAGTGGGGTATACTTTTCCTCAGAATCTGTACTGTCTGAACCAGTAATGAATTTCTTTTCTACGTTGCCCGGTGTGTTACCTGTCAAATAGCTTGTTAGATCGGACTTGACTTCGATAACTGCCCCAATAGTGTCTGCTAAATAGACCCGTGGCGTACTGGCAATAAATGAAAAACTAGGCGTAAATGGAAGCTCTATTACTATATCAAGCTGAGTACTCATGTTCCCATCAGCATCTGTAATAATTCCTGATCCAATACGATATTGCGGCGGAAGTAGTTGACTCAGAAAATACGAGACGAATATTTCACGCTCGTCTCCTCCTATGAACTTTGCACTTAATGTGGTGCTGGAGTTAAACAACGCAACAAGAGCTTGTTGTATCCCTTCAAGACGTTGCACAACATATGTATTAGCCATATATTTTGCTCCATTTGCAGTCTGAGTTGACGAAGAAACTATAATAATCTACAAGAATCTTGTAGTTTCAGTAGATCCAGATCTATCCGCAGATTGTACAGATTTTCACTGATTTTGGCGATCAATCTGCGAAATCTGTGGCTACTTATTGGATATACTGAGTCTGATGTGATTCCAGGCAGAATATGGGCACGCTTTGACTCCAGAAACTGGTGGAGTTCCGTACGATTTTCCGCTTCGCGTGAGCCAACCGCAAAACCAGCGAACAATTCGCCCAGAACCGTGCTGCTGAGGGCAAGATGTGCTGCCCGTTGTACAATTTCTGCCGCTTCCGGTCGTCCTTGCTTAAACGCAACGTAGGCATTTGTATCAAGTAGAATACTGTTCATGGCCATAGGTTTGCGCCAATTTGCTCCAGGTTTGCGATGGCATGGCGAAACTCATCACCCTCTTCTACACTCCATGTCCCGGCAAGTGAATCCAGGTCATGATAGCGTTGCTGTTGCGCTTTCTGCCGTTCCGCTTCGAGACCACGGTAGATAAGCCGGCGGAGAACCATTTCTACAGACATGCCTGTACGCTGCGCTTCTAACTCAATCCACCCGGTCACTGTCCTATCAAGTTGGCTAATCGTCAATGCTTGTGCCATTGTCATACCTCCTGCATGTGATTGCTCAAATGAGCAGTATCTATTACAGGCTGACCCAGACAGTTTTGACCTGAGTATACAGTTCCAGAGCATCCTTGCCCATTTCGCGGCCAAAGCCGCTTTCTTTGTAGCCGCCAAACGGGGCGGCGGCGTCGAAGAGGCCGTAGTTGTTGATCCACACTGTGCCCGCCTGAATGGCCTGCGCATAGCGGTGCGCCTTGCTCACATCCTGCGTCCACACCCCCGCCGCCAGGCCGTAGCGCGTCTGGTTGGCGCGGCTGACCAGTTCTTCCCAGGAGTCAAAAGCGGTTACGGCCACGACGGGCCCAAAGATTTCCTCCTGCACCAGCGCCAGCGAGTCGTCCTGGTGCGTAAAGATGGTGGGTGGCAGGAAGTAGCCGTCTGCCAGGTCGCCGCCCAGCCGGTCACCGCCCGCGACGATTTGCGCTCCCTGTTCGCGCCCGCTGCTGATGTAGCCCATAATGCGTTCTAGCTGCGCCGCCGAAATGATGGGGCCAATGTGCGCTTTGGAGAAGCCATCCCCCACGCGCACCCGCTGCGCCTGCGCCGCCAGCCCTTCCACCACCTGGTCATAGACGGGTTTTTCCACAAACAGGCGCGAACCCGCCACGCACTCCTGCCCGGACGTGCTAAAGACGGCCCAGGTCGCGCCGCGAATGGCTTTGCTCATGTCCGCGTCGGCAAAAATGACGTTGGGGGATTTGCCGCCCAGTTCCAGGCTGACGCGCTTCAGGTTGCTGCCGGCAGCCGCCGCCATAATCTTGCGCCCCACTTCCGTCGAACCCGTGAAAGCCACCTTATTCACGTCCATGTGCGCCGTCAGGGCTGCGCCTGTGGGCACGCCTGGTCCCGTCAGGACGTTAACCACGCCCGGCGGAAAGCCCGCTTCCACAAAGATGTTCGCCAACCGCAGGGCGGTGAGCGGCGTTTGCTCGGCGGGTTTGAGGATAACGGTGTTGCCGGCAGCCAGCGCCGGCGCCAATTTCCAGGCGGCCATCAACAATGGGAAGTTCCAGGGAATGATCAGCCCCACCACGCCCATCGGTTCGCGCAGGGTGTACACAAACTGGTTGGGGATGGAGACGGGAATGGTGCTGCCTTCCAGTTTGCCGGCCCAGCCCGCATAGTAGCGGAAGTGCCGCGCCGCAAACGGAATATCGCCGTGGCGCGACACCCGCAGCGGTTTACCGTTATCCAGCGTTTCCAGTTCCGCCAGTTCGTCGG
>JAGVTM010000637.1 GCA_019136785.1 Chloroflexota bacterium
ATTCTGCTGCTGACATTGAGCGACAGTCCCTGCTTCGAGCAGAACTGGCGCGCTACCTGGCCTTGCTGTCTGAATTTTATGATCCGCAGCAAGTGTATATATTTGGTTCAATGGTTACTGACGCTATCGGAGAATGGTCTGATCTTGATCTGGTCATCATTAAACGCACAGAAAAACGATTCCTGGACCGTACCCGAGAAGTCATAGAGCTGCTGCGCCCACAGGTTGGAGTTGACATCCTCGTCTATACGCCTGAAGAATTCGCCCACTTGCGCCAGGAACGCGCCTTTGTGCGCGATGAAATAGTCGGCAAAGGAAAGCTAATTTATGAACGAGGAGACTGAACGCTGGCTTGTGTTTGCGCGTGAAGATCAAGTTAAGTCAACGGATGTTCGCCGCGACGCAGATGGGCGGCGATCTCATCAAGAACAGCGGAAACGTCGCCGATGCCATCTATTACGTAGTGCGCGCCAGCCTGCGCCAGCCGTTCATAAGCATGGCGCAGGCGCGTCTCGCGGTCGGCGGCGGGCAGGTTTTCCAGTTCTGTCTTTGACAAGCCAACTTCGTTGCCTGTCCTGGCGACGGCGATGGTCCACATGCCGGCATTTAACCCCTCCGCCACGTCCGCGGGTGTGTCCCCAATCTTGACCACCGCCGCCAGGGGATACACCCCCAGCCGCATGGCATTGACCAGCGCCATCCATGGTTGCGGGCGACCTGCCGGCACATCCGTGCCGCACACCACCTCATCTGGCGTATATCCCCGCGCTGCCGCCGCCGGAACCAGCACCGCCATCATCTCCTTCGTATAGCCAGTACAACTCCCAATCTTCAGTCCCCGCTGGCGAAAATCCGCTACTGCCGCCAACGTCCCTGGAATCAAATCTGCATACGCCGCAATGACCGCCATCTGCCGCGGCGTAAACGCCTCATACAACTGCTGCACATCCGTCTCTCCTGGCGGGCTGCCATGCCTCTCTGCCCATGCTGCTGCCACGCGCGGCAGTCGCATGATCTCACGGATGTGGTCCTGCTTGTGCATGCCCATCGGCCCCCGCGCTTCCGCCGCTGTAATTTCCACCCCCGCCTGCCCGAACACTTCCACAAACACCGCCGCGGGCGCGCACGAACCGTAATCCACCGTTGTGCCTGCCCAATCCAACACCACCGCCTGCAGCGGCCCCCGATACGTTCGCCGATAAACAAACTCCATCAAGAACCCCTTTAAGGTATGAGGTATGAGGTATGAGGTATGAACCGCCCTCATACCTCATACCTCATACTTCATACATTTCTTCCAGTACTGCCCGGATTGCGGACAGCAGTTCCTGCATGTCGTTGGCAAAAAGCCGCCCAATGTGACCAATGCGGAAGCAGTCGGCGTCGCTTACTTTGCCTGGGTAAATCACAAAGCCGCGCCCGTTGAGCCGCTGATAAAATTCGGCAAAAGAAAAGCGCGGATGGGTGGGGTAATGAAACGAGGTAATAATGTACCCCTGGTCGGCTGGAGCCAGGTATTCACGGAACCCAAGCTGGCGCATCCCAGCCACCAACAGTTGGTGGTTGCGACGATAGCGCGTCGCTCGCCCCGCCACCCCTCCTTCCTCTGCCAATTCGGCTAACGCCTGCCTGAATGCCAGCAGCGCATGGGTGGGCGGTGTGAAGCGAAACTGTCCGTTGGCTTCCAATCCCTGCCACTGCGCCAGCAAATCCAGGCTGAGCGTGCGCGCCCACCCAGCCGTGGCTTGCAGCGCCGCCTGCCGCGCCAGCACAAAGCTAAAGCCGGGCACGCCTTCAATACATTTGTTGGCTGACGAAATCAGATAATCAACGTGACTTTCCTCCAGGTGCAGCGGAGCCGCGCCAAAGCTGCTCATAGCGTCCACCACGTACTGCCGCCCCTGCTGGAAAACAACCTCGCCAATAGCCGCTACCGGATTGAAAATGCCTGTGGTCGTCTCGCAGTGCACCACGCCAACATGCGTGATAGAAGGGTCGGCGGCTAATGCGGCAGCCACATCTGCTGGCGCAAGCGTCTGGTTCTCAGGATATGTCAGGTTGGTAGTAGGAATGTGGTGTACGGCGGCAATCTGCGCCATGCGCCGCCCATAGGCGCCATTGATCAGCATCAACCATTTGCCGGCAGGCGGCGTGATGGAGGAAATGACCGACTCAATGCCAAAAGTGCCGCTGCCTTGCATGATAATGGCTGTATAAGCCGGCGCCGTCACGCCGCCCAGGTCTAACAACGACTGCCGGATGTGGCGCACCAGATCAATGAAAGCATCATCCCGCGAGCCTAAATCCTGCTGCATGGCTGCTTTGACGGCGTTGCTGGTGGTCAGCGGGCCGGGGGTAAAAAGTCTTTTATCAGCGTGGGGCATACTGGTTCTTTTGCCTGCTTTTGTCACTACTAACCCGTTGCCTGAGCCTGTCGAAGGCAGCACAGAATTTGACAAGGGTTTCGATAAGGGCTTTGACAAAGGCTTTGTCAAGCGTAGGAATGGTCTAAAAACAACTTCCCGCGCCCTTCGCGTCTCCGCGTGAACCTGTTTTCTGGCTACCGGTTGACGCGCCGCCAGGCGTCCAGGTCAATTGCGCCAAAGAGCAGGTTTGCCGCCGCGCCCAGCACAATCCAGGCGACGACGGTTTCGCTGGCGCTTTGCCCCCGCGTCGCCAGCAGCAGCCGCGCCAGGGCACCCGCCAGAAAGCGCACGCCCTGCCAGACCGCCTGGGCCGCCGTCTGGTTGAGCAATATCACGAAGGCCAGGATGACCAGGATAAGGACAGCCGCCAGACGGCGCTTTTGCTCCAGGCCGAACACGAAGAAGCCCACCAGGAGGACAATGACTACGCCCAGAATCGTCGCCAGGATGCGGGCCAGTGCCAGCGGCGCCGTTGCCAGGATGACGCCGACCACTGCCCCTAGAGCGCCGCCGCCGAGGAGCCGGATAAGCATTTCACCAAATTTCATGGCTTTGTTCCAGGTGCGTGTGGGACAATCCGGCGCTGCTCTGCCAGGACAGCCTGTTGTTATCACAGCGACGCGCAGGCGTCAAAATGTGATTATAGCAAATGCCCCTATCCTGCCCCACCTTGATCACCATTGCGACCTGATTGCTGCCCATGCTATAATCCCCGCTCTCGACATGGGTACTGTGGCGTGCGTTTGCGACTGCCCCAGTGGCCTGGTTTAGAAGTTCAACTTCTTCTTGGCGTGAAAACCTGAGCTTTGCCGGCATGGAACGACCGTATTGTGGACTGCTTTATGAATGAGAATCTAAGTTTTGCCGACATTATTTTGCGTCTTTTGACGTTTTGGAAAGATCAGGGCTGCCTGGTGTGGCAGCCTTATAATATTCAAGTGGGCGCGGGCACGATGAACCCGGCCACTTCGTTGCGTGTGCTGGGCCCCGAACCGTGGAACGTCGTGTATGTGGAGCCAAGCATCCGCCCTGACGATGGCCGTTTTGGCGACAATCCAAACCGGATGCAGCAGCATTACCAACTGCAAGTCATCCTCAAGCCCGATCCAGGCAATCCGCAGGAACTGTACCTGAAGAGCCTGGAAGCCATTGGCATCAACCTGCGTGAACATGATATTCGCTTCGTTGAAGACAACTGGGAAAGCCCGGCGCTGGGGGCGTGGGGGTTGGGTTGGGAAGTATGGTTGGATGGGCAGGAAATTACCCAGTTCACCTACTTCCAACAGGCGGGCGGCTTTGATCTTGACCCGGTATCCGTGGAAATTACCTATGGCCTGGATCGCATTTCGCTGGCTTTGCAAAATGCCAACAGCGTTTGGGAAATGACCTACGGCGCGGGCGTGGCTTACGCCGATGTGCTGCTGCAAGCAGAAATCGAACATTGCCACTACTATTTTTATGGGGCAGACGTGGAGGCGCTGCACGAGGTATACGACACCTATGAGCGTGAAGCCCTGCGCTGTTTGAAAGCGGGGCTGGTGGCCCCGGCTCATGATTACAATTTGAAATGTTCTCATCTCTTTAACGTACTGGACACACGCGGCGCTATTGGCGTGACGGAACGGGCGCAATATTTCCGCCGGATGCGCCAGGTGGCGCGGCAGGTGGCGGAGTTGTATCTGGCGCAGCGGGAAAAGATGGGGTATCCGCTGCTGCAGACGCCCGGTTGGCAGCAGTCTGCGCCCGCAGCGGCGCTGCCGCCGCTGCCGGCATTCACCGCCGCCGATCCGCGCCCTTTCTTACTGGAAATTGGCAGCGAAGAACTGCCGGCATCCGATCTGACCTCCGCCCTGCACCAACTGCGCCAGATGATGCCCGAACTGCTGGCTGATTTGCGCCTCACCTACGAGCGCATTGAAGTGCACGGCGCCCCCCGCCGTCTGGCAGTGTTGGTGCATGGTCTGGCGGCGCGCCAGACTGACCTGGAAACAGAAGTGAAAGGTCCCCCCGCCGACCGCGCCTTTGACGCTGCCGGGCAGCCCACTGCCGCTGCCATTGGCTTTGCCCGTGGCAAAGGCGTAGACGTGGCTGACCTGCGGGTGGTCAGCGAAGGCAAACGCAGCTATGTGGTCGCTGCCGTGTTTGAACCGGGCCGTCCGGCGCCGGCAGCCCTGGCAGAGCGGTTGCCCGACCTGATTGCTGCCCTCAAGTTTGAGCGTTCCATGCGGTGGAATCACACCAACGTCACCTACAGCCGTCCCTTGCGCTGGCTGGTGGCGCTATATGGCGACGAGGTGACGCCGTTTGCGTATGCCGGCATCCTCAGCGGGCGCACCAGCCGCGGTTTACGTCCCTACGATTCCCCAGCCATTGTCATTGACCATGCCGGCCAATACCTGGCTGCCATGCAGCAGCACGGCATCGTCATTGACGTGGCGCAGCGGCGCGAGACTATCTGGCGCGAAGCCAACGCCCTGGCTGCCGCCAAAGGCGGCTTTTTGCGCCGTGACGAAGGGCTGCTGGATGAAGTGACCAACCTGGTGGAACAACCCACGCCCCTGATTGGTCGCTTTGAGGAGAAATATCTGGCGCTGCCTGCCGAAGCCCTGGTGGCCGTCATGAAAAAGCACCAGCGGTATTTCCCCGTCTATGATCACTCTGGCAGCCTGCTGCCTTACTTTGTGGCTGTGCGCAACGGCGACGCCCTGCACCTGGATATGGTCACGGATGGCAACGAACACGTCATTCGCGCCCGCTTTGCCGACGCCGACTTCTTCTATAACAACGACATCAAGCGGTCGCTGGCGGATTTCCTGTCCGACCTGGACAAGCTGACCTTTCAGTTTGAACTCGGTTCTATGCGGGACAAAGTGCGGCGGCTGGAAAAACTGACGCCAATCCTTGCCCAGATGCTCCAGCTTACGCCGTCTGAAACGGCTGTGGCTGCCCGCGCCGCCGCCCTGAGCAAGGCGGACCTGGCGACCAGCCTGGTGGTAGAAATGACGTCGCTGCAAGGCATCATGGGCGGTCACTATGCCCGCCGCAGCGGCGAGCCGGCAGCGGTGGCTGATGCGCTTGCCGGGCAATACGAAGCCGTTAGCCAGACGCGACCAGGGTTGGTCCTGGCGCTGGCTGACAGGCTGGACAGTCTGGCTGGCTTGTTTGCTGCGGGTCTGGCGCCCAAAGGTTCCAACGACCCCTTTGCCCTGCGCCGCGCCGCCATTCACATCATTGAGAATCTGATCGCCAACGAAATCTCGTTTGATTTGCGCCAGGCGGTGGCCAAAGCGGCAGCGCTGCTGCCCTTGCCGGCAGAATGGGCCGTACAGCGGGAGGTTCTGGCTTTCATTGCCGGTCGGCTGGAAGTCGTTTTGCGCGAGAGAGGTATTAGCACGCATGTCATTAAGGCGGCGCTGGCGGAGCAGGCGCACAACCCTTACGCCGCCCACCAGACAGCATTAGCTTTGGCAGAGGCGGTGCAGGGATCAGATTGGCATTTGTTGTTGGATGCCTATGCCCGCTGCGTGCGCATCACCCGCAGCCAGGAGCAGGAATACGCCCTGCGCCCCGCCGCGTTTACTCTGGCGGATGAGCAGAACCTGCTGGCAGCCTATGACGAGGCAGCGGCGCAAATGGACGGGACGCTGCCGGCATTGCTGACAGCCCTGCGCCGCCTTGAACCGGCCATTACCACCTTCTTTGATAACGTGTTGGTGATGGATGAAGACGAAGCCGTGCGCGCCAATCGTCTGGCCCTGCTGCAAGCCATCGCCCGCCTGCCGCATGGTCTGGCTGACCTGTCCCAGCTTGAGGGTTTCTAACACGTTCCCAGATGTGAGCCAAAAGTTGAAGCAGTTCAGCTTTCCCCAGAAGCTGAACTGCTTGCCGCAATAGAAGTGATATGGGGCCGGGGGAATTCATTACCTGAACCGCTGGGCAGCTATAGTCCTGCCAGCGCAAAACGGCTCCAAACCACCTCCATGGGCAAGGGGTTAAACCTCACCCCCAGGTAAAGCGCTCCATTCTCCCCAACTTTGTCGTATCCTACCGGCTATCTATGGTGTTATCCCATCATAGCCTTACCCGAATCGCCCAACATCAGATATAATCCAGACAGCCAGATAAGATGACCGCCAACCAGTTGACTGCAACAAGCGCATGAGCATATCCCAGGAAATCAAGAGCAGACTCGACATTGTCGAAATAATCGAGGAATACCTGCCTTTACGTAAGTCGGGACGCTCTTACACGGGCTTTTGCCCCTTCCACGCCAACACCCGCACCCCGGCCTTTGTCGTCTTCCCAGACAGCCAGTCCTGGCGCTGCTTTGGCGCCTGCGCCGAAGGAGGCGATGTTTTCTCTTTCGTCATGAAGAAGGAGGGGTGGGAATTTGGCGAAGCCTTGCAGCATCTGGCGAAGCGGGCCGGCGTTACTCTGGAGCAGACCAGCCCCAAACAGCAAGCGCAGCAGGTCGTGGAAGACCGGCTGGCTGAACTGCTGGACGCCGCGGCAGACTATTTTCACCAGCTTCTGTTGTACGCTCCCCAGGCGGAACACGCCCGCCGCTACGTGGCGCAGCGGGCGCTGCGTCCAGAGACGGTAGCCAGCTTCAAGTTGGGGTACGCGTTGGAAAGCTGGGACGCCTGCCGCACCCACTTTATGGGGCAAGGGTATGATCTGGACGATTTGCTGGATGCGGGGCTGTTGAGCAAACACGAGGAGCGGGGCACGACCTACGACCGCTTCCGCAACCGGTTGATGATTCCCATCCGCGATTTGAACGGGCGTACCGTCGGTTTTGGGGCGCGCACGTTTGATCCTGACGGCGTGCCCAAATACCTGAATTCGCCGCAGACGACGTTGTTTGACAAAAGCCGCCTGTTGTATGGCCTGGATATGGGGAAGCGGCACATTCGCGAGGCGCGGCAGGCGGTGATTGTAGAAGGGTACATGGACGTGATGCAAGCGCACCAGATGGGCTTTAAGAACGTGGTGGCGCAGATGGGTACGGCGTTGACCGAAGAGCAGTTGACGCTGTTGAAGCGGTATACGAAGCGGTTTGTGATTGCGTTGGATGCGGATAATGCCGGCATGAAAGCCACCCTCCGCAGCCTGGAAGTCGCCCGCAACACCCTGGATCGCGCCGCCGACACCCGTTTTGATCCGCATGGCCTGGTGCGCCATGAAGGGCGGCTGCAGGCTGACATTCGCATTGTCACCCTGCCGCCAGGCGACGATCCCGATAAACTCATCCGCGCCAACCCGGGTCAATGGCCCCAACTCATTGCTCAAGCTCAGCCCATTGTGGCCTACGTCATTGGCGTCTACACCAGCGACCTGGACCTCAACGACGCCAAAGCCAAAGCGGAGGTTGTGCAAAAAGTGCTGCCGCTGATTGCCGACGTGGCCGATCCCGTGGAACGCGAGCATTATCGCCAGCTTCTGGCGCGCTCGCTGCGCATTGACGAGCGCACCCTGCATAAGGTGAACTTGCCGCGCGCCCGGCCGTCCACGCCGCCACAAGCCGCGCCTGCCGCCGCGCCGCCCGCCTCTGCCGCCCGCGCCGCTTTGCCGCTGGGGCAGACCTTTGCCACTGAAAAGCGGGAAGCAAATTATCTGCGCCAGGTATTGAACCAGCCCCACATCCTGATTGAAGTGGACGTTCTCTTGCAGCAGCAAGAACAGTCGCCCGTTACGGAGACGGATTTCTCCGTCATCGAAGACAGGCTGCTGTTTCGCCTCCTGCGCCAGTTGATCTACCCAGGCCACTTTACGGCTGTGGAAGACCTGGAGGAGCAGTTGGACGATCTACTGCGCCAACGTCTGGCTTTTTTGACCGACCAGGAAAACCACTCCCGCCTGTCACGTCCTATATCGCCTGTGCCCGATACAGCCGGCTCCCTGGCCCTGTCCATGCTCAACTGCCGCCTGGAGAAGATTCGCCAGCAGCTAGGCGCGGTGAAGCTGCTTTTGGAGCAAAGCGAAAAACAACGAAATCCCGAACTGCTGGCTGATTATGATAGACGGCTGGGCCAGGATTTGCTGCGTCTTAACCGCGCCAGAGCTTCTATGTTAGCCGTTAGTCGCCGCCGCGCTGCCGGCAATGGCGCGTAGACAATTGCGGGCATTCAGCCGCAGTTAGTTATACAATAGATGGTGATACACCCGTTGCACAACTTGTGATACAGGATGTAGGTGATGACCGACCTGATTGATGATGAATGGGATGAAATCGAAGAAGACGGCGTTGAAAGCGAAGTCACCCCTATTAACGTCGAGGCTTTGGTCAAAGAGGCGCGCCGCTCAGGCCAGATTGATGAAGCGGACGTGCACGCCATCCTGGCTTCCACCGACGAAGAACAGGCCGATCTTCTCTATGAGCGCCTGCAGAAACTGGGCATTCGCATTGTCTCCGACAACGGGCAGACTGTGGAAGACATGGCTGAATCTTCCATTCTGCTGGGCCTGGAAACTGACGACTCCTTCACTGACGACGTTTACTATCTGGACAACGTCGAAGACGATCCCGTTCATACCTACCTGAAAGAAATCGGGCAGGTTCCCCTCTTAACCGCGGAACAGGAAATCTGGCTGGCAACACAGTTAGCCGCAGCGGCGGCGCTGGAAAAACTGACCACCAGGGCCATGAAGTCCAATACCGATGGCAGCTTTCGCCACCAGGCTATGCTCAACAACTATCAGACTTTGTGGGATAGCTGGCAGGGGGCGCGCCAGGCATCTACGGCAATTGACGTGAAATTGCCAGACCTGGCCCTGCTGATTGAGGAATCTCGCCAGCTTCGCCATAGCTGGCACTCAGACCGCGTTTCCTACCTGCGCCACTACCTGAATGAGGGCGAATGGGGCCAGGCGGAAGAGTGGGCGGGTCTGGCCCGCAATGTATTTATGCTGTTCACGTCCCTTTATATCCTGCCCCCTCGCTTTCAAGACGAACTGCTGTCTTTCTACCGGGAGCATGGGGATTTGCCTGATCCCGCCACCTTTCAGGCAAGGGTGAACCTGGATGACGCTGCTCTGACCTTCAACGAGTTTATGATTTACCATCTGGCGGAGGAGGCCAAGACCAACCTGACGCGGGCAAACCTGCGCCTGGTGGTTAGCGTCGCCAAGAAGTACATGGGGCGGGGTATTCAATTCCTGGACCTGGTGCAGGAAGGCAACGTGGGCTTGCTGCGGGCAGTCGAGAAGTTTGACCACACCAAAGGGTACAAGTTCAGCACCTATGCCACCTGGTGGATTCGCCAGGCGGTCAGCCGGGCCATTGCCGACCAGGCGCGCACCATTCGCATTCCCGTACACATGGTGGAAACGATCAATAAGATTGTGCGTACGCAGCGGGCTATGGTGCAAAAACTTAGCCGCGACCCCACCATTGAAGAACTGGTGCTGGAGTTGGATTATCTGTCGCCAGAAGAAACGGAGATGATCCGCCGCGGGCAGCAAGAAGGCGCCTATGTTGATCCCTTACTGTCCCGTAAGTGGCGGCAGTCTGCCAACAAAGTGCGCAACATCCTGCACATCTCCCAGGACCCGATGTCCCTGGAACTGCCTGTGGGCACGGAAGAGTCCACGCAGTTAGGAGATTTTATAGAGGATGATTCGGTGGTGGAGCCGGTGGATGCCGCTTCACAGGAACTGCTGCGGGACCAGGTACGCGCAGTATTGGAGAATCTGACGGAACGGGAGCGGGAGGTTTTGGAGATGCGCTTTGGTCTGGCGGATGGCAAGGATCATACGCTAGAAGAAGTAGGCAAAAGGTTCGGCGTCACGCGGGAGCGGATTCGCCAGATAGAGGCTAAGGCGCTGCGCAAGCTGCGCCACCCCAGCCGCAGCCGCGCCTTACGGGATTACCTGGCTTGACGTGGCTGCTCAGGGGCGGTCGCCGTCACTGCCGTGGTCGTCCGGCTGTTTTGCCCGTCATTTCGTTTGTGATAAAATGAACATGTTAACCTTTTAACTCTGCGAGCGTTCAATGGACCAGTTTCTCACCCCGTACATTCCGATTGCCGTCCTGTTAGGCATCTCTCTCTTTTTTGCGGTGCTGCTGCCTGTGCTTTCCCTTAGTTTGGGGCCGCGCCGTCCTACCATGCGTAAGGATATGCCCTACGAATCGGGTATGACCCCCATTGGCGAAGCGCAACGTCG
>JAGVTM010000248.1 GCA_019136785.1 Chloroflexota bacterium
TACTTCATAGGTGGGAATCTGCAAGCCAGAGATAGAAATGGTCCAGACGCGGCGGGCAATTTCCAGGCGGTTATAAAGCGGCGTTGGGTCGCGCATCACAAAAGCGTTGTCGCCCAGGTCTGCCTGCGCCACACTTTCTAACCAGGCGCGGAAATCGCTGCCGGCAGTTTCCGGATACACAAAGCTCCAATCGTTGTGCCCCCAGGCGGCAATATTGGCTGCCGCCGTATCGAAATCCTCAAATTGGTCTTTCAAGGTAGCGAACCAGGCGTCGTGGAAAGACTGCACCAGATTCGTCTCATTGTTCAGGCTCTGCCGCGACGTGACGATCACGTCTACCACAATGCGCATTTGCGCCGAACTCAGCAGCGGCTGACCGCCCGTCGCTTCCGCATCATAAATATCCGGTTCCCAACCCGATACCACGTCCGCCTGCTCGGCGTTGAAAGCGGCTACCGCATCCGCCACGCTGTCCTGCGGCACCAGCGTCACGTCAAAACGCGGATTGACCTCGGCAATAGACAGAGCGTAATAGGCAAAGTATTCGCCCACACTGCCCTGGGAGAAAGCAATTCGCTGGCCCTTCAACTCATTGATGGTGCTGATACCCCGCCCCCACAACTGGTCTGCGCCTGCGCTTTCATCCACAATTGCCGTGATCACGCCAGGGTTCTTCAGGGCGACTGAATCCAACGTAGTCAGCAGGCAGTCCCATTGCCCGTTATTCAGCAAAGCCGTCCGCTGCTCCTCCGAAACGTCATAAGCCGGGTCCTCATCCAGAAAAAAGGGCACAATACCCAAATGGAATCCATGCGCCACATCCTGTCCGGATATCTGCATTTGCTGCAAAGTGAAATAACTGCCAAACGCATCCGCGCCGCAGATGTACCTGGGCAGCCCATCAGCCGCATCATACTGGGGCCCAAACACGGGATCGGGCGAAGCCAATGGCGCACTTGTAGCCGGAGTAGGCGTATTGCTGCCGCTGATAGCGCCAGGCGTTGGCGTCGGTTCAGGCGCGGTCATGTTGCGCACGATGTTGTAAGCTGCTGCGCCGCATATAACCAACAGCGCCAACCCCACAATCCCAATAAAAACAAGTCGAGTTCTGTCAAGGTTCTGCATGGATAATGCTCCTTTGAAAACAGTGGTGAGTGGCGAGTGGTCAGTGGTCAGTGAAGCCACTGCCAAGCCGCCTGCAAGACCAATCTGTGTAAATCTGCCTGATCTGCGAAATCTGTGATAATATTTTCATCCACTGTCGCAGTTTTAAGATTGTTTCCGAAAGGCTGGAGCAGCCTGGGAGATTGCTCTAGTCTGGAAAGCGCGGTACGTCTCTGTTACTATACGATTAAGAATAGGTTGTGGTGCGCTGCCGCTTGTTGGAAAAACCCAGGTTGCTCAGGACTTCTTCTACAGACTGTCCGGGCAGTAATTCAAACACATAGCCACCGGTCTCATCCTGATCCACAATCAATTCGTTCGCTTCCGGCAAGACACAATGTTTGCTGCCGCGCACGCCACCCAACATTTCTTGATAAGCGCCAATGCCAAAAAATCCCAGATAAAGCTCATCAGTCTCTACGGGCAAATACAGCGGCGATTGGCTGCGTTTGGGCGGATAAACGTCGTCGCTGTCACACGTGATGCCCCCTAATTGCACGCGCTGAAACGGTTTGTCCAGATGGGTCAACGGCAGCACAATGAAATGCTCGCCCAGCGCCCAGGTATCGGGAAACGAGCTCATCACCGAGCCATCAATGATGTACCAGGGATAGGGGGAATTATTCTCTTTGACCGTTATCACTTTGAACAAATGCGCGCCGTGTTCGGTGGTGGTGTAGCGACCAAATTCGCCCATGATGTCTGGTACAGGTACGCGATAGCGGTCGCAAATCTGTTGGCACGTTTGCAGCAGGCGGCGGGCAAAAGCCAGGTAGTCAAAATCAAAGTCTAGCGTCATGGGCGCCGGCATCCCGCCGCCAAAATTGAAGATGGACAGCGTCGGATGACGCTGCCGCAGCCGTGCAAATGTCTCAATAGGCGGCGTCAGACGTTTGATGAACTCGTCAGGATCCACCAACTGGCTGCCCACCATGCCATGATACATCTTCAGCGCCAGGTCAGGCGCGGCAGCCACGTAGCTGGCGGCTTTCCACAACGTCTCGTTGTCCAGGCCAAAGCGGGAATCATATTGATCCATCTCTGCTGCGTCCCCATGAGGCCCATAAGTTTTGTGGCGCAGCCCTACTTCAAACGACAGTCCTGACAACAGCAATGCCGGCAGTTCCGCCAGATCCTCCACCACCGGAATCAGCCTGTCATGCACCCGCTTCAAATTGAGAATGCTGTCGGCGTACTCCGTCCCTATGGGCTTAAAGCCATTGCAAATAACCATACGCTCTGGCGGCAGCAGCCCCCGCTCAATCAT
>JAGVTM010000584.1 GCA_019136785.1 Chloroflexota bacterium
CTACCCCTACCCCAACGCTTGTTACCCAACCCACTCCCTTGCCCCCCGCTGTCTCCATCCAGCCGCCCCCAAGCAGCATAACGCTGACAGTCTGGACGAACCCGGAAATCTCGGCTTTTGGCGATGCCCCTGGCAACCAACTACTGCGCGAACAAATCACCGCCTTCGACGCCGACCATCCGGCAGTGAACGTGAGCATCAGCCAAAAGGCGCTGACCGGTCAGGGCAGCTTATTGAGCTACCTGCGCACGGCGCGAGCAGTGGCCCCCACCATTCTGCCTGACCTGGTCTTACTGCCTACCAATCAACTGGGCAGCGCCGCTGCCGACCAGCTTATTTACCCTTTAGACAACCTGTTAGACCCCGGCCTGGTCGCCGACCTCTACCCCGCCGCCGACCAGTTGGGGCGCGTCAATGGCCTGTTGCTGGGGTATCCGCTGGCGCTGCGCGGACTCTCTCACCTGGCGTATAACCCGCAAGCCATCGCCGGGCCCCCGCCGCTGACCTGGGCCGAGTTTGCGCCGCAGGACAGCCGCTTGATTTTGCCGGCATCCGGCCCCGAAGGCGCCCGCCTGGCCCTACAATTCTACCTGGCTCTGAACGGAACGCTGACCGATGCCGCCAACCAGCCGTCCCTGCGCGCCGACATTCTAGCCCAGGCGTTGACGCTGCTCAGCGACGGGCGCAGCAGCGGTCTGATCCTGTTGGACAGCAGCAACGTCGCCACCATAGCCGAGGCGTGGCAGCTTTTCCAAAACGGACAGGCCAGCACGACCCTGGTCACCGCCGCCGCGTATCTGGCGCAGTCCGGGCAGGGCATAGCCAGCAACTTCAGCCCCATTCCGGGCGCCGATGGAGCGCTGCGCCCCCTGGTAGACGGCTGGGTATGGGCAGTCGCCACCTCCGACCCGGCGCGGCAGCGGGTAGCCGCCGACCTGATTACCTGGCTGGTGGACGAAGCCCGCAACGGGGATTGGAGCTGGCAAAGCCATACCCTGCCGGCGCGGCGCAGCGCCTTCAACCGCTGGCCCCCCGGCGCTGCGGATACTGCGGGCGGTACGTATATCATTTTCTTGCAGCAAGAATTGGAACGGGCGCAGCCATTTCCCGCTCAAGCCAGCAGCGGCATGATGACGGCTCTGTCTGATGCTGTCTTCGACGTCATTTCCCTACAAAGCGCGCCCCAAACCGCCGCTGACGCCGCAGCAGCGGCGGTTAACAATTAACAGGCAACAGGCAACAGTTAACAAAAGTCCATCACTGGTCACTGGCCACTGACCATTTATTCACGGAGTACCCATGACAATCAAGTTTGGCACGGACGGCTGGCGCGCCGTCATCAGTGAGACATTCACGTTCGCTAACCTGCGCCTGGTGACGCAGGCCATTGCCGATTTTGTGCATGAAGAAAACGCCGCCGCCCCCACGGTGGTGATCGGCTTTGACACCCGCTTTCTATCCGACCGGTATGCGCAGGAAGTGGCGTGCGTCATGGCAGCGAACGAAATCAAGACGTGGCTGTGCCGCGCCGACGCGCCCACGCCCGCCCTCAGTTACGCGGTGGTACACAAGGGGGCAGATGCCGGCATCATGATCACCGCCAGTCACAACCCCCCTCGCTACAACGGCGTCAAACTCAAAGCCCGCTACGGCGGCAGCGCCAGCCAAAGCCAGCACCAGCGGGTAGAACAACTGTTAGCGCGCAACCAGCAGCAGGGGCGCGCCCCGCGCCTGATGGACATCAACGAAGCCCTCAACAGCGGTTGGGTGCGCAAATTTGATCCCGCCTGGGCTTATTACGAACACCTGAGCACCCTGCTGGACCTGGACCGCATCTCCGCCGCCGAACTGCGCGTGGTCTGTGATGGCATGTACGGCGCGGGCCGCGGCGTCATTGGCGAGGTGCTGGCGCGTGGGCGCTGCCGCGTGCAGAACATACGCTGTGAAATGAACCCTGGCTTTGGCGGCATCCACCCCGAACCTATCGCCCGTCACCTGGGAGCGCTCATGTCCACCATCCAGGCTGGGCATTGGGACGTGGGCCTGGCGACGGATGGGGATGCCGACCGCATTGGCGCAGTGGACGCGCGCGGTCAATTCGTGGACCCGCACCGCATCTTTGCTCTCGTGCTGCGCCATCTGGTTGAAGTGCGCGGCTGGCGCGGGCGGGTGGTGCGCACCGTTTCCACCACACGCATGGTGGATCGGCTGGCGGCGCGGCACGGGCTGGAACTGGTGGAAACGCCCGTGGGCTTTAACCACATTGCCGATTTAATGCTGGCTGGCGGCGTCTTAATGGGCGGCGAAGAATCGGGCGGCATGAGCATCCAGGGGCACATTCCCGAAGGGGACGGTGTGCTGATGGGTCTGCTGCTGCTGGAGGTGATGGCGTATGCCGGCAAACCCCTGCACGAGTTAGTGCAAGACTTGCTGCAAGATGTGGGGCCGGCGCAATATGCCCGCACCGACATGAAACTGCGCCATCCTGTAGACAAACAAACAATGACCCAAATGCTGCTGGAGCAGGCGCCGCCCGAAATTGCCGGCGTGTCCGTAGAAAGCATCCACAGCGCCGACGGCGTCAAATATTATCTGGCAGATGGAAGCTGGCTGCTCATCCGCCCCTCAGGCACCGAACCCATCCTTCGCGTCTACGCCGAAGCCCCCAACGACAACCGCGTCAAAGCCCTACTCAGCTTTGGCGAATCTGTCGCCCGCTGACCGTAGGGTAATCCATAGGAACGCAGATGACGCTGATGACCCGCAGATTCTATTGATGGATGCCGCGTCCATCTGCGCTATCTGCCTCCCATCACCTTCCCCACCCTCGTCACATCTGCCTTAACCTCCCTTAATCTACGTCAATCTGCGGCACATCTGCGTCATCTGCGTCCTATCATCTTCCCTATTCCCTCGCCCCTCCTCTCACATCTACCTCAATCTGCGGCACATCTGCGTCATCTGCGTCCCATCCATCTTCAGCGTCCTATCCCTCCGCAAATCGCATCAAAATGCGCGCCGTGTGCCGGATACCCTGGCGGAAGTTGTGCAAGTCCATGTTCTCGTTGGGGGCGTGGGCGTTGCTGCCGGGGTAGCCAATGCCTGCGCTAACTACAGGCAGCTTGAGGATGTCCACAAACGGATACAGCGGCCCGCTTCCGCCAATGATCGGCTCAATGACGGGCGGCTGTCCATACACCTCAGCCGCCGCTGCCGCCGTCAACTGCACAAAAGGGTCGTCCGGGTCAATCTTAGCCGGGCGACCGCCGCCCAGATAGCGCACGTGCACATCACCGAAGCCATGTGCGTCCAGATGCGCCCGCAGCTTTGCCAGGATGTCTTCCGGGTCTTGATTGGGAACCAGGCGGAAATCAATCTTGGCGCTGGCTTGCGCCGGCAAAACCGTCTTTGACCCCGGCCCCTGATACCCCGCTGTCAACCCGCAGATGGTGCAGGTCGGCTCAAACACCGCCTGTCGCCACAGAGCCGCGCCGCCGGTCACCCCGCCTAAAAAGCCTGACAACTGGAACATCTGCTTGATTTGCGCAGATTCATCGGGCAGCGCCGCCAACAGCGCCATGTCGCGTGCGCTGGGGGGAACCACGTCGTCGTAAAAGCCGGGGATCAAAATGCGCTCCTGGCTGTCCTTCAGCGTGTTAATCGCCCAGGCCAGCCGCCAGGCAGCGTTGGGGAAAATAGAACCGCCCAGGCCCGAATGGGCATCCTTGCTGGCAGTTTGCACCGAGAGTTCCACGTAGCACATGCCGCGCATGCCTAACGTCAGCGTCGGCGCGCCCTGGAAATCCACGCCGCCAAACTCCCAGACGCAGGCGTCGGCAGCCAGTTTGTGGCGGTGGGCGGCGATAAATGCCGGCATATGCACGCTGCCAATCTCCTCCTCCCCTTCAATCAACCACTTCACGCGGCAGGGCAGTTCCCCCAACACGTGCCCCACGGCGGACACAGCCGCCAGGCGGGCAATGATATGGCCCTTGTCATCGGAAACCCCACGCGCGTAAAATTTATCCCCCCGCCGCGTCAACTCAAACGGCGGCGACTCCCACAAATCCAGCGGCTCCGGCGGCTGCACGTCATAATGCAAATAAAACAGCAGCGTCTTCTGACTGCGCCCGCCGCCCTCGCCGTATACCACCGGATGCCCCCCCGAAGGCATTACCTCGCTGGCAAAGCCATGCTCCGCCAGCATCGTGCCCACCAGGTCGGCGCACGCCTCAATGCCCCACCCCTGCGCCGAAACGCTCGGTTGCTCGCACAACCGCGCCAACTGCGCCAGGTAGGCGTCCATGTGCTCATCAATGTGTTGGTCAATCTGGGAAAAAAGTTCGTTGTTTGTCATGAGCTTTGCCCTCGTTTGGAATTTGCGCCCAAGTATACGCCATTGGTCTGCCACAGGCTATCTAGGGCGGCTGCCCCACAATCCGCCCCCTTATTGGCTACGTTTGGACGGCTGTGCGCCAATGCTGCCGGCAATCATGCTATAATTGGCGCAAAAGCCAATGCGGCAATCCAATCAACGTCCGGGAAGAGACACCATGCGCGCGACAAAACAAATAGACTGGCTCGTTTTCCTAATAGGCCTGCTGGCGCTGGCGGCGCTGGCGTGCAACGCCCCCATCGGCGTCCGCGCCACCCTGCCGCCGCCGCCCACGCCTGGCGGCCCCGCCGCCACCGTAACCACAGGCATCACGCCCACTGCGCCAGACAGCACGCCCACCGGCGAACGCCCCACCGCCGCCCCCTTGCCCACATTTACGCCCATCCCCACGCGCGCTGCCGGCACGCCGCTCCCTGGTCAAGCGCACACGCCCACCGTCACCGCCACGCCGACCATCACGGCTACCACCACCATAACGCCCACACCTACCGCGTCCGGCCCATTAGGCTTCACCTACGAGATCGTTTGGACCACCACCCCCGACGCCAATGGCAATGTCATTGCCCAGGTAACTATTACCGCTTTTGGCGGCACAGGGGAGTACCTCTACTACCACGATGACATCTTGCAAGAGGGCCCCGTTTTCCGTTACCGCTGGGCTGCCTGCCGCGACAATCCGGGCAGCTTCCGCGTGGACTCCGGCAACGACAGCATTCGCGTCAACTACTTCGAACGCCCTCCCTGCCCATCAACTCCCTGACGCCGCCGCCAGCTAATTGTCATTCCAAAGGCGGTAGCCTGAGGAATCCCTACCCCCTTTGCCCGCCAGCGCCGCCGGGATTCCTCACTTCGTTCGGAATGACACATTCACACGCCTTGTCATTCCGAAGGCGATAGCCTGAGGAATCCCTACCCCCTTTGCCCGCCAGCGCCGCCGGGATTCCTCACCTGATTCACAAAAGGCTCAACACCAGCCGTCGCAGCAAGTCAATCACAATCAGCGCCACCAGCGGGCTGAAATCCAGACCTCCCGCCGGGGGGATAATGCGTTGGAATGGCGTCAGAATGGGGTCTGTCACGTCATAAAGCAGGCGAATTAACGGATTGTAGGGATTGACCCGCACCCACGACAACAACACCCGCACAAAAATGAGCAAACTCAAGAGCATGAAGATCAGGTTGACAAGTTGATAGAGCATCTGGTTCTCCGGGGGGATTAGTAAGCAGTGAACAGAGGTGAGGGGGCAGGAGCTATGCCATGGCCCATCCTGGATAGGATAAAAAAATCTGTGTCATCCTTCGACAAGCTCAGAGCCAGCCCTGAACTTGCTAAAGGGACAAGTTCTGCGCAATCTGTGATTGTTTTTCATTCTTGTCGTTCGCCAAACAACGCCCGCCCCACGCGCACGTGCGTGGCCCCTTCCGCCACCGCCAGTTCAAAATCATCGGTCATACCCATAGAAAGACTAGACCACTCCACTTGCGGCAGGCGTTCTTGCAACCAGGCTGCCAGGAGGCGCGTGCGGCGGAAAACGGTCTGAATCTCGGCAGGCGGCGCTTCCCAGGGAGCCATCGTCATCAAACCGCACAACTGCAAACCGGGCAGTTCATTGACTGCCGCCGCCGCCGCCAGCAGGTCTGCCTGCTGCGCCGCATCGGCTTCCCAATGAGAACAGTTAAAGCCGGCTTTGCTGGCTTCGCCGGAAACGTTTACTTCCAGCAGCGTGGGCAGCGTCCGCCCCAGGGTTGTCAGGGCGGCAGACAGGCGGCGGGCAATTTTCAGGCGGTCCAGAGCGTGAAAGACGTCGGCGTGCGCAGCTACCAGATCCGTCTTGCGGCTTTGCGCCGCGCCAATGAAGTGCCACACAATCCCGCTGCCTGATCCTAAAGCCGCTTCCACCGCCTGCCGCTTGGGCGCCAACTCTTCCGGGCGGTTTTCGCCAAAATGACGCATGCCCACTTCATAAGCCGCTAGCACGATTTCCGCGGGCCAGGTTTTGGTGACGGCTACCAGAGTGATTTCGTTGGGATCTCTGCCGGCATCCCACGCCGCCCGCGCTATCCGTTCCTGAACAGCAGCATAATTGCCGGCAATCACATCTACATCCATAACCTTAATTATACCGGGACGGTGGCGAGTGAACAGTGGTCAATGAACAGGGGTCAGTGATCAGTGGACAGAGGACAGTGAACAGTGGACAGAGAACGCAACCCACTCACCACTGATCACTCACCACTCGCCACTCGCCACTCCTCACTCCTCATACACAATCCGAAAAATCACCCCCGTAGCCCAATCAGCCACGTACAGGCCGCCATCTGGCCCCACTGTGACGTCAATGGGCGCGGCGAAACCTGTGGCAAAATCCGTCATCCCTTCCCCGCCCACGCCAAAGCGCACCACCTTTTGCGCCCCCTCAAACGCGCTCCACAACGTCAGGAAGATATTGTTGTAATAGCCGGGAAACTGCGTGGCTGTATAAGCGGTGATGCCTGTGGGGGCCACGTGTGGCGGCAGCAGGTGCAGCGGCGGCTCAATCGTTACGCCAGGCGGCGGGGCGAAGCACTCATCACAGTCGTACCAGGGGTAGCCATGCTCCTTACCGGGCAGCGCCAGATGAAACTCATCTGGCGGGCCGTAGTCGGGCGCGTTGTCCGCGGCAAAAAGACGTCCGCTGGCATCCCAGGCAATGTCGAAAGCATTGCGCAGCCCACGCGCATACGTCTCAATTGCGCCGCCGTCAGGGCTGAAACGGAGTATGCTGGCTTCCCAGGGGTGCAGTTCATCCTGTACGTCGGTATCCAGCACTTCGCCATGATCGGCGCGCGCGCCCACCGCCACGTAGCCATAGCCGTCGGGCCCAAAAGCAATACCGTTAGCGGCGTGCATGCCGGCATAACAGCACGGCACACCCCCAATCACCTGCCGCACCCGGTTCCCCTCCACCACCGACACCTGCGCCTCGCTGTCGCTGACGCGGCTGGAAACGTACAGCCTGTCCGTCCCCGGTTGGAAAGCCAGCGCCACAGGCACGAAGAAGCCATCCATGAACAACGCCGTCTGCCCCTGCGCGTCAATCGTCCAGATTTTCCCCGCCATAGTCGCCACATACAGCAGCCCATCAGGCCCAAAAGCAATGCTGTTCGGGCTGCCCTCCACCAGCGCGAAATAGCGCGCCGCAAAGCCCGGCGGCGTCTGGATGCGCGCTTCCCAGCCAGCAGCGTCATCGGGGCAGGGGTAATCCTGGCAGGATGCGCCTCCTTTGGGCAAAGCGGGCACAGGCTCGTTCAAGGGGCCCGATGTGGGCGTGGGGCTGGGCAGCGGCGTGGGCGTGGGCGAAACGGGCGGCGGCGTAGCCGTTGGCAGCAAAGCAGCGGCAGCCGGGGTGGGTACAGGCGTAGCCGCTCTGGTGGCGACCACGCGCGGCTGGCGCGGCGTAGCTGTCGCCGCCGCCGTCGGCGTGGCCGGCTGGCTGGCGCCGCCGCCGCATCCCGCCAGCGCCCCCACCAGACCCCATAAGAGTAAAAACACAACCCCTGCTCTGCGCCCATGCAATTTGACCGGCACAAAAAACCTCACTTTTCCAGCAGCAGCGTCACGGGGCCGTCGTTGTGAATCTCTACTTGCATGCGTGCGGCAAAGACGCCTGTGGCTACGGGGATGCCTAGATGCCGGCATCGCTCCCCAAAATAATCCACCAACGGCTCCGCCTGCTCCGGGCGGGCCGCATCCGTAAAAGACGGGCGGCGACCTTTGCGCGCATCCCCATACAACGTGAATTGGGACACCACCAACAAACTGCCCCCCACATCCCGCAGCGACAGGTTAAACTTACCCGCTTCATCCTCAAACAAACGCAGGTCAGCAATCTTCTGCGCCAACCAATCCGCCTCCGCCGTCGTGTCGCCGTGCGTCACCCCCAGCAGTGCCACAAACCCCTGCCCAATCTCCCCTACCACTTCCCCATCCACCGTCACCCGCGCCCGACTCACTCGCTGCAACAAAGCCCGCATTCTACCTCCTGCCTTCCGCCGCCTGTTTTCTGTTGCCTGTTTTCCGCCGCCCGTTTTCTGTTGCCTGTTACAAAATCCCCACCTGGCTGTAATCGCCCAACGCCAGTTTGTGTGAAGTCGGCTTGGTGGGCGAGCGGCTGATGACGGCGTGACGACCGATCAGGCTGTCCTGAATACGCCCCTGGATGTCCTGGATTTGGGTATGTTCCAACACAATAGAGTGTTCAATTTCGCTGTTTTCCACCAGCACGTGGTGGTAAATGCTGGTGAAGGGCCCAATGTAGCTGTTGACAATGCGCGTGTTCTCGCCAATGATGCTGGGCCCGCGCACCACGCTGTTGATGATTTCCGCGCCGCGCTCCACCGTCACGCGGCGGTCCACCTGACTCTGGCTGTCCACATAGCCATCTACGCGATAATCAATCTCTTCCAACACCAGATCATTCGCTTCCAGCATATCGTCGGGCCGTCCCGTGTCAATCCACCAGCCGCGATGAATGTAAGGATGCACGGCAAACTGGTGGTCCACCAGCCATTGAATGGCGTCCGTAATCTCATACTCGTCACGCCAGGAAGGTTTGATCTCCTTCACCGCTTGCAGCACGTGATGGTCAAACATGTAAATGCCCACCAGCGCCAGGTCGCTGGGTGGCTCTTTCGGTTTCTCAATCAGCCGCTTGATGCTGCCATCGCTGTTTAGCTCCGCCACGCCATATTGTTCAGGATGGGCAATGCGCGTGAGCACAATCTGGCTGTTCCAGGCGCTGCCGGCAAACTCGGCAATCAAAGGACTGATGCCACCCTGAATAACGTTGTCCCCCAGGAACATCACAAAGCGGTCGTCTCCCAGGAATTCCTCCGAGATTTGCACGGCGTGGGCTAACCCTTTTGGCTCCGGCTGGGGGATGTAGGTAATCTGGACGCCCCAGCGTCCGCCGCGCCCCACCGCTTCCATAATTTCGGGCGCAGTCTGGCCCACGACGATACCGATGTCCGTGATGCCGGCATCTCGAATAGACTCAATCACCCGAAACAACACGGGTTTATTGGCTACGGGTATTAACTGCTTGGCTTTAGAATAAGTCAGCGGGTACAGGCGCGTACCCTTGCCGCCGCTCAAAATTAACCCTTTCATAAAATCATCTCCTGCAAAAGAGCCAACCTCGTAGGGCGGGTTGGCAACCCGCCCATCCTGCGAAAACAAGGCGCCAATTGGCGCAAATGAAAGCTACCTGAACATCAATCTGCTGAATCTGCCCAATCTGTGATAAAACATGAATCTGTTTAATCTCCTCAATCTGCCCAATCTGTGATCTACTCTTCACCCGCCATGCTGCGCCGCCGCAGCCGGACCGCCAGCGCCAAAAACGGCACAACGAAACCAAACGAATCATTGACGCGCCAAATCGCCAGCCCAAAAACCAACCAGGGCAGCAAGAACGTCTGCCCCAACCAGCCCAACCGCGCCGTCCAGCCTGCCGGCTGCCGCGCCCACCAGGCCGCCCAGGGTAAATAAAGCAGCGCGTGTTCATAACTCCAGGCGTACGGCGTCGCTAAGAGCGACGCCGCCAGCGCCAGCGCCATGAGCGCCGTCCCGCTTAGCGTGGGCTGCCGAAAAACGACCAGCCCGACGCCCGCGCTCAACGCCGCCGCTAAGACCAGACCCACCAATGGCCAGAACTGCCCGCCGATTTCCGCCGCCAGCCCCCAGATGGTGGGGGTGATTTCAGCCACGGACGTTTTGGCGGTCACATTCAGCCAGCCCCACAGCCAACCGGGTTCCAACAGCCAGGTCGCGCCCAACAGCAGCGCAGCGGCAGTCAGCGCGCCCGCTATTGTCCGCCAACGCCGCTGCCAAAGCAACCACAACCCCAGCAGCGGCGCCAGCAGGATAAAAGGATTGGGTTTGAACAGGAAAATGGTCAGGAAAATGCCGGCAAGAAACGGCTGCCCCCGCCGGCTGCAAACCACGCTCAAGGTCAGACAGGCTAACAGCACAAACGTAAACTGTCCATTGATCAACACCAGAATAGTAGCGGGCGACAAAAACGCGCCCAGAATAAGAGCGGCAACGTCGCCCGGCGACCACGCCCGCCGCTGGCGCAGCAGCAGCCACAGGCTGCCAGCCAGCAGCAG
>JAGVTM010000079.1 GCA_019136785.1 Chloroflexota bacterium
GTCCCGCGGATTTGCCGGCATCTACGCCCGCCGCCGCCATAGAAGCGCACATCACCCTCTACCCAGACCTGGCCCTGGCAATGCTGCGCCAGGGGCAGGTGGCGGCGGGTCGCATCTGGCTGCTGCTGCGCCACCTGGATCAGGCGGGGCGAGGCTGGCTGGCTGTAGCGGAAGCCCGCCAGCAGCTAACCGCGCCCAACTCTCCCTGGCGCGTCTGCGGCTGGCGACAACTGCGCAATCTGCTGGCGCAGGGAGACGGCATCTTCTGGCAGCGACAGCAGGAACGCATCTGGCTGCGCTCCGTGCCCAAAGCGGCGGCAGCCCTGGGCATTTCGGCGCTGGCAGCGGCGCCCGTCTTGCTGCCGACGCGCCACCTGCGCCAGAAAATTGGCGCCGTGCGCGCCCACTTTTACGCCAGTTTCCACAGCAGCCGCGTGAAAACCACGCGCAGCGGACAGGCGCAGGCAAGCCCCATTGCCCGCATTACGCTGGAAAAACTAAGCCTGGTCACTCGACATACCCAACGTCGTTACGAAAAAACTGCCGGCATCCGCCGGCAAACCAACATCGCGGTGGGCGCCCCCCCTACCCCGACAGAAGAGCAAGCGCGCGCCAGCCAGCACGGTCACGCCTTGTTCCACTTTACCGATCATCGCGGCAAAGTGGGGCGGGCCGGACAGACTTACCTGGCATGGCAGCTACCTAACAGCTACAGCGGCCCCCACGCGCAGCGCGCGCCGGGGCAACGACGCCGCCTCAACCGGCAGCTTGCAGTCCTGTTGCATGAAGGGATGACGGGGAACGACAAGGCAGAGTCCGAGATCAGGCGAAATCGAAGCCAACGGCGATTTTTTAGCCAGGGCAGCCAGGCTGTGCGCCACTATAACCGCGCACCCGACCAGGACGTCTATTGGACGTCAACGGGACAACGACAAACCTTCTGGCGTTTGCTGCCAGGACAGAGGCTTTGCCGCTGAAGTGGGAAAAAACTTCACCCCATTCAAAAGGGATTCCTGGTTAATCCTTAAGCGGCTTTGATGCCGTTTTCAAAGAGGCGCAAACCCATCATCTTCCCCTCCCGGCAATGCCGGCAGGGATTCTGCCAGGGAAAGATGTGATTCTCTGGATGGGGCATCAATCCAAGAACGTTCCCCGCCGCATTACTCAATCCGGCAATTCCCGCTGTGGAGCCGTTAGGATTGTGGGGATACCCCGCCAGGTTACCCTGGGCGTCCACATAATGCAGCGCCGCCAGATTCTGCGCCGCGCAGTCTTCTTGCGCCGTCAGCAGGTTTGCCACCCCGCCATCTCGCACCGCCACCCGTCCCTCGCCATGAGCCACCGGGCAGTAGATTAAATCGCTTAATCCCTGCGTAAACAAATTAGGGCAGGCCAGATTGGCCCGCAAATAAACCCAGCGACACTCGAAACGGGCTGACTCGTTCAGGGTCAAGGTCACGTCACGGTCTCCGAGTGTATGTCCCGGCAGCAGTTCCGCCTTCACCAACGCCTGGAAACCGTTGCAGATGCCCAGCACCGGTCGCCCGCTGTCCACAAAACGATGCAGTTGCTCGCCCAAACCATAACGCAAATCCAGCGACCACAATACCCCGGCGCCCAGATCATCCCCGTAGGAAAAGCCGCCAGGGATTACCAACATATGATAATCGGCTAAGCGGCGCTCGCCAGCCAGTAGCTCGTTCACGTGAACGATGTCCGGCTGCCCGCCCGCCAGCCGGCAAGCCAACGCGGCGTCCCGATCCCGATTGGTGCCATTGGCGTGCAGGATCAATACCTTTGGCGTCCGGCTCAGCACGCTGCGGGGCGATGCGGGCGGCGACGGCAAAGTTCCCCCCGTATGAGAAGGCTGGTGGACATCAATCCGTCTTCCCGCCCACGCCTGCCCTAAAGCAGCGACAGGCAAATGAATCAGCGTCGCGCCGTCTTGCTGAATAACAAATTCGGCTGCTTCGGTGACAACACCCAGAGGGGCATGAGGCACGTCTGCCAGCAGGCGAGTCAGCGCTGCCGTATCTGCCGGGCGCACTTCCAGGACAAAACGGGTGAGCGACTCGGCAAAAAGCGCTTCCGTAGCTGTCAGCACAGGCGATGCCAGCCTGCCAATATCTACCACCAGCCCAGGCTGCCCGGCCAGAGCCATTTCCGCCAACGTGACCGCCAAACCGCCTTCAGAACAGTCGTGACAGGCTTGCACCAGCCCCGCGCGGATCGCCTGATGCACCGCCCGCAGCCGCGCCAGCGCGTCTGGAACGGGCTGCGGCAAGGGCGCGGAACCGCTTCTTTCCGTGCCGCCAACCAGGGCGTAATGCCCGCCGCCCATTTCGGCGCGTGTGTCGCCCACGAGATAAAGCAAATTGCCGGCGTCTTTCAAATCCATGGTGACCGTCTGGCGCACGTCCGGCACAATCCCCAGGGCAGATACCAACAGTGTGCCGGGAATGGCATGTTTTTGACCGTCTGCGCCCGTGTATTCATTGTTCAGGCTGTCCTTGCCAGAAATAAACGGCGCGCCATAGGCTACGGCAGCGTCATGGCAGCCCTGCACGCAGCGCACCAACGCGCCCAGCCGATCCGGCAGATTGGGGTTGCCCCAGCAGAAGTTATCCAGGATGGCCACCTGATCCGGATCAGCGCCTACGGCGACCACGTTGCGCAGCGCCTCGTCTACAGCAGCCCAGGCCATGAGATAGGGGTCCTGCCGGCTGTAGCCAGGGCGAAGGCCATTTCCCAAAGCCGCGCCTGGAAGGGCTTTCTCCTCCCTCAGCGATAACGCTTGCACTGGTTGGGGCACAAGAACGGCGGCATTGCCCGGCCCGGCATTGGCTGCGCCGGCCAGGGGCTTGACAGCCGTCCCGCCCTGCACTTCGTGATCGTAGCGACGGACAATGTCTTCTTTGCTGCGAATGTCGGGGTGCGCCAGCAGCGCCAGCAAAGTTTCGGCAGGAGTCTGGCGAATGGCGGCGGCGGAAGGCTGGGAATGATTGTCTGGCGGACGCCAGAATGCCGGCATGATCCGCTGCGGCAACCCATTGTGCAGAAAATCCATAGCGAGGTCGCCCACTAACCGCTGCCCATAAAACAGGCGCAGCCGCCCGGTTGGTTCAAATTCGCCCAGGCAAATGGCTTCCACATTTTGCCCGGCGCAAATTTGCTGCAAGCGGGGCCAGTTGGCTGCCGGCACAGCCAGCACCATCCGTTCTTGCGCCTCACTGAGCCAGATTTCCCAGGGGCGCAGCCCTGGATATTTCAGCGTGACCGCCTCTAGCTGCACCCTCGCCCCGGTGTGCTCGCCCATCTCCCCCACAGCGGAAGAGAACCCGCCCGCGCCGCAGTCGGTGATGGCGTTGTACAAGCCTTCATCGCGGGCGCGCAGCACAACTTCTTGCACCTGTTTTTCTTGCAAGGGATGGCCGATTTGCACGGCTGTGCCGGCAATTTCACTCGTGGCCGCGTCCATTTCCATGCTGGAAAACGTGGCCCCGCGCAGCCCGTCCCGCCCGGTGCGCCCGCCAATGGCGATGATCAGATCGCCGGCTTGAACGGCGGTGCGATGCGAACCGCGCGGCAGCAGCCCCAGGCAGCCGCAGTAAACCAG
Source organism: Chloroflexota bacterium (assembly GCA_019136785.1). Taxonomy (GTDB): domain Bacteria; phylum Chloroflexota; class Anaerolineae; order Promineifilales; family Promineifilaceae; genus JAGVTM01. The sequence goes on from JAGVTM010000079.1 coordinate 3,617, forward strand.
CGGGTTAGCCGTGTAACCTTCGTGGTAGACGACCGCGCCATTCACGGTCGGGATGCCCATCTTATTGCCGTAATCTTCAATGCCGTGAATGACGCCGGCGGCAATGCGCCGCGGATGCAGCACGCCTGCCGGCAAACTATCGGGCGGCAAGTCAGGCGGGCCAAAGCAAAGCACGTCCGTATTGGCAATCGGGCGGGCGCTGACGCCCAGAATGTCCCGCACCACGCCGCCCACGCCGGTGTTGGCGCCGCCAAACGGCTCCAGGGCGCTGGGATGGTTGTGGGTTTCGACTTTGAAAGCCAGGTCGTAATCGTCGGTGAAGGCGATGATGCCGGCATTATCCACAAACGCCGACCGCACCCAGGGTTTATTGACCCGTTCCGTCGCCCGCCGGATATAGGTATCCAGCAGCCCGGCGACGCGCTGCCGCGTGGGTGCGCCCCCGTGCGTGGGTGCGCCTGGCGGCGGCCCGTCGTAATCAATGATGGCTTTGAACGTTTTGTGCCGGCAATGTTCGCTCCACGTCTGCGCCAGCGTCTCCAGTTCCACGTCTGTCGGGTCGCGCCCTTCAGCCATAAAATACGCCTGAATGGCCTGCATCTCTGCCAGGTTCAACGCCAGCCGGCGCGCGGTGCTGATGGCTTCCAGGTCTGCGGCGGGTGCTGCCCGCAGGGGGATAACGTCCACCCGCTCGTCTGCTGCCTGGTAAGGGAAGAAAGGGGGAGTAATCGGCTGGTCAATGGCAAACCGCTGCACCACCGGGTTGGCAAACAGCCCGGCGGCTAACCGCTGCAAGGTCGCTGGCGTCATCTCCCCCGTGATCTCAAACCGCTGCCCAGTGGCCGCCCGCGCCAGCCCGGTTATACCCAATCCGCGCGCGGCTCGCACCAGATTTTCTGCCGGCGGATCGGTCACTCCTGACAGCAGCGTCACCTCGATGGTGTGCTGCGCGGGCGCAGGCGTGGCTGGCTGAGATTGGCTTTCAGTGGCCGACAATTGTGCGCTCGCCGCCGTTTCGACTACCGGATCAGCCAGCAGTTCCCGCCCAATCCGATCCACATCCTGGATGCTCAGATGTCCTTGCAGAAAATAAAGGCGGGCGCAGACGCAGCCGGTCAGCCCCCCCAACCCCAATTCCTGCGCTGATTGGATGAAGCGGCTGCCGCTGCTGTCAAAGGTCGGGTGGCGCGGGGATACAATGATACGGAAGATGGATTGTGACATGGAGGAGAATAATGAATGGGTGAATGGTTACTGGGGGAAAGCCAGCCATTCGCGGTAAAGCACCCAGTTCCCCTGACGGTGATCGGCGTCTTGCGGCGCGCGGTCGTAATACAGTTCAAACACGCGCCCTTCGGCTGTGCGCACTTTGAAGTAAAACCGCCCTACCCCCCAGGAGCCGCGACTGGCGGCTACAGCGGCGTGCTGCGGCTGCATGTTGCGGGACATCCGTCCGCGCCGCCCGTAATCGCGCCACTCTGCCAGCTTCTCTACAATGATGAACGTGTGGCTGTCCCAGGTGAAACGGTTGGGGCAGCCCGGCTTTTTAGCCAGCAAGGGGGGCTGATCAAATTCGACGGTGATGGGTTCGGCAATAAAGGAGGAAGTTACGCTCATGGTTGTGCCCGGCTGTTTGCCGCCCGCTCGTGGTGGGCAGACGCTGCCACCACAGCCTGTTTGCGGTACTGCTCTTCCAGCGCCGCGACTTGCGCCAGGCAGGCGTCATCCACTTCGTTGGACTGGTAGCTGTGTTGAAACCAGGCGTCCAGTATTTCCCGCGCCTCAATTTCGGAAGTGCGGCGCAGCGAGAGGCAGAGGACATTGGCGTTATTCCACAGCCGCGCCCCGCGCGCCGTTTCCGCGTCGTCGCACAAGGCGGCGCGAATGCCGGGCACTTTGTTCGCTGCCAGACTGACGCCTGTGCCTGTCCAGCAAAAGAGCAGCCCTTCATCCGCCGCGCCGCTGGCGACGGCTTCTGCCACCGCCTGCGCTACGGCGGGCCAATAGGCGGGTTGATCTTGCAGCGGGCCAAACAGCGAGAGGTCATGTCCGCGCTGCTGCAAGTTGGCAACTACCTGGTCTGTGAGATGGGTTCGTTCGTCTGATCCAACCGCTATTTTCATGCTGTCCTCGTAATTCTTTTACCGCGAAGACGCGGACGCCGCTGAGCGGCGCGGACGCAAAGGGAGTAGCCTCATCAGACACCCCTGCTGCGGTTTGCCGGCAGGTTGCTGGCGCATAGATTCTACCACATTCAGAGGGTGGTTCGCAGCGGCTAACAGCCTATACAGAGAAAGCCGCCCCAATGGGGGTGGGGTTGGGCGGCGCGGGCGGCGGCCCGCTGCGCCTGGGCCAGGGCGGCTGCCGGCATTTCCCCGCGCACGTAGCCATCATAAAACGCCAGCATTAAGGCCGCTGCCGCCGGGTCCAGCACCCGCCACAAATTCCCTACTACCTGATTTGCGCCGGCCGCCAGACACGTTGGCGTCAATCCCACCGCCTCATCACCCGCATACTGCCGGCTGTGGCTGCCATAGCAGGCTGATAGGGTTACCAGCGGCGGCAGCGGCGCCAGGTCCCAGACATCGTCCAGCCACAGGTCGCCATCATACAAAGCAATGCCGCTCAGCCGTCCATTATCCCGCCCAGAGGCGATATGCGTGGCGATATGAAAGAACGAACCGTCATTCGTTTCTTCGCTCGACCACCAGGCGCGCAAATTCGCCCGCGTCGCCTGTTCATTTTGCAGGACGCGCACATTTTCCGCCCCCAGCCGCTGCACCAATCCCGCCCGCTCCTGCTCCACCAGGGGCAGTGGGGCGTGGTTATGGGCGAATGTGGACACCGCCAACACCCGCCCTTTGCCGGCGACCGCTGCCGCAGCGGCGCTGCGCGCTTGCTGCTGTCGCTGCCATAGCAGCACAAAACTATGCGCCGAGGGAATGATAAGAGGCAGGCAGTGGTTTACCAGGGCAACCCCGCCTATAACCAATGCGGGCCAGGGAACAGCGTGCAGCCGGGCTGATGGCGAAATCAAGAGCGGTTTGTCGGGTTGTAGTTGGGAGCGTATCCAGGCGGGCAGCAGCAAATCCCCTAGCGCCTGTAAGTCACGCGCCAGAATGCGCTCGCCTGTGTCTGCCTGCGCGCATTGGTTCAGGGCGAAACCGGCCAGACCCGGTATTTCTTGCTGCCACACCTGGCACGTATGGGCTGTGGTCCAGGTGGCGCATAGGGTATCGCCGCTCAGGTAGTAGCTGACTGCCCCCCACCCCTCGCCATACGCCTGGGTGGCTGCCTGGCGGAACTGGCTTAACGCGATCTGTCCCAAAGCCACGTCGCCTTCGCCGTACCCCGCCTGCTGCCGTTCCAGCCTGGCGCGCAGCTTCTCGTAACTGGCGACGCTCTGCCGCAGTTGCTGCAGCAGCGGCGGGATGTCGCTGGCGGCGCTGCCGCGGAAAATGGATCGCTGGGCGCGGTAGCGCTCCTGGATGTGGTCTTGCAGCCAGCGGATCTGCCCGGCGATTTCAGCCAGCTCGCCCGGCGCGGCGCTAAGCCCGCTGCGGCTGCTGGCCGCGCTGCCGGCATCTGCCAACTGCCTCTCCAATGTTTGCGCTTTGCCTGCTTCAATGAAGTGCCAGGCATCTACCGCTGCCCCGCAGCCGGCGGCGGTCTTAACAGCAGCGTCCAGAGCCGGTTTTACCTGGGTAAAGTGGCGTCCGGCTATTTCAGGCTGCCAGAAATCCCGACGGCAGCGCACCAGTGCCGCCACGCCGTTTCGATAAGCCGCCAGCGCCCCGGCATCATCGCCAACCTGCGCCCGCAGCTGCGCCAGCCCCACTTCAGCCTGCCACAAGTGGTCAGGCAGGATTCCCAGGCTTTGCTGGCGGGCGCTCTGCCAGGCTGCGGCCGCCGCGGCGGCGTCCCCCATTTGGGCGTAACACTGTCCCAATGCCAGGTCGCACTTTACCAGTTCAACGGCGTGCCCAATGCCGGCAAAGGTTTGCCGCGCTGTCTGCAAACAGGCAAGCGCCTCCGCCAACTCCCCTTGCGCCAGCAAGCCTTTACCCAGCGCGCCCTGGATCATCGCTCTTTGCGCCAGCGACTCTTGTTGTTCAGCCCCCTGGAGGGCGCGCCGCCAGCAGGCAACCGCTTCCGCCGTCTGCCCTTCTTGCAGCAGCGCCTCGGCTCTTTGGGCATCTACTTCAATCTGGCTGGATACATCTTGCGGCGGCAGGTGTGCGGCGGCCTGATCCAGGTAGTGGTGAGCCAATGCGGGCTGCCCCACCATTTGCCAGATGCGCGCCAGGCGCAAATCGCAGGCAGCCACTTTGAGCATGTTGCCTGTGGACAGCAGTTGTTGTTCGGCGGCTTCCAGTGCTTGTAGCGCCCGCTGGTAACGTCCCTGCGCCAGCGCCGCTTCGCCGCGATTCATAATGGCAAAGCCGGCATTATCATGGCGACCCACCAGACGATACTGCTTTTCCGCCTCGTGCAGCGCGGTGGTTGCCTGCTCAAACTGGCCGAAATAGTTTTGCAGCTTCCCCGTGTCCAGCAAATTGTCGCCCAGAAGTCCAGGTATTCCCGCATTGCGGTAGATTTCGTAAGCCTGGGCAAACATCTGGTGCGCTTCGCGCAGGCGACCCATGTCCCGGTATACCTGTCCCAAAGCGTTGTCGCTTTGCGCCACCCACAAGGGGACGTCGCACGCGGTCAGGTAGGCGCGCGCCTCTTGTAGTTGTTGCTCCGCCTTTGTGTAAGCGCTTTGCCAGAAGTAGCATAGGCCCCGCTGTTGGGCGATGCGCCCTTGCCAGAAAGGGGCGTCAAGAGGAGCGGCAATGGCTTGCGCCTGCGCCAGCGCGTCCAGGGCCGCCTGTCCCCGCCCGCGCACTCGTTCACAAACCGATAGAACCATCCACGCTTTGATGCGGGCGTGGGGGTCGTCTGTTTCCAGACACAACTGCGCCTGCTCTTGGGCTGCGCCCGCCTGCATGTTCAGCAGACAGGCCACCGCCAGCGAAAGGCGGCAGGGAATGACGTAGGCGTACATGCCCGCCTGCTGCAAACCAGCTAGCGCTTGCTGCAAAGTCGTTACCGACTGCTGAAAGTTGGCTTGCAGCCACGGTTCTGCGTGTTCCTGCCACTGGCAGGCAGCCAGCCACCCTTGCGATTCCAGGCGCGCTCGCGATTCCAGGCGCGCTCGCGATTCCAGGCGCGCTCGCGCCTCCAGGTGCGCGTCATCCAGCGACGTAAAACACGCCCGCGCTTCCTGCACTGCAGCCACAATGAGATGCGGGCGGACCCACTGGTTGGCGGCGGCGGCAGCGTGCCAGGCAGCCTGCCCGCGCAGGTATAAATCGCCCGCGCCCCCACGCGGGCGCGCAGCAGCGGCGGCGGCGACTGCGGCTATAGCCCAACTGCGACGAGGACGGCGGTAGAACCAGGCGTAAACCTGCTGTATGGCTGCGTCTAGCAGACTTTCGGTCAGGAGCGGCAGATTGGCGACATGGTCGGGCAGGGCGTTGGGCAGGATAATGCCGGCATCCACCGCCTCCGCCATGTCCAGATAACTTTGCGCCGCCGCCGGTATGCTCATAGGGTTGCTTCCCGCGGACGCGCTGCCAGAGTCAGACGTAAGTCATGCCGAAACTGCTCCCCTGTTTCATCTAGCAGATCAGCCAGGGCTGCTGCCGGCAGGGGGTGATCGCCCGTTCCGGTGATAACGACCGTCTGATCATAGGCTCCCCACCTCACCTGCGCCTGCATGGACATAGGTCTGGTTGTTTGCGCGCCTACGGACACAGACAGTTGCAGCGCATCGGGCGATTCTGCCTGGTAAGCGGCGTTAAGAGCTACCGCCACTTCGTCGCCCATGACGTCTGTGCGACTTTGCAGCAGCAGAAAATGGGAGGGTGTTGGCGCGTATGCCGGCATATCTCGATAAGCTCGCCCTGGTTTCTGCCATTCAAAAGCTGCCTGAATTTGGGCTGCCGTTAGCTCCCAGATGACGCGCCAGCCGTTTGCTGTCGCCTCTATGTGTCTGGGCGGGCGGGACGCCGCCGGCGCAGAGTCCGCCTGATTTTGCTCCTCCAGCGCCGCCATGACGCGCAAAAATTCAGCTTGCAGCCTCTTGTCCGCTACCAGCATATCAAAGAAAACCGGGTAACTGGCTTCGATGTCCATGCCATTGAGGGCTGCTTGCGCTATTTCCCTCATGCTGGCATCATCTACCTCTGACGGCGGCGGCTCGCCTCTCAAGCGTTCCCACAACTGCCGCGCCGGTTCTGGCAAATCCCCTGATTGCCCTAATTGCTGGCGCAGTTCGGCTAACCTGCGTTTTACCCAATCTGCTCCTGAAAAATCATCGCTGGCAGACATGTACCCACTACTAAGGAATGGGCGGGTTGCCAACCCGCCCTACGATACGCTATTTTCGAAGGAGTTCCCCATGCGCCGCGGCGCACCACGATGGATGAAAACTTTTTGCCACGAATTTCACGAATGGCACGAATTTTCTGATCACTGAGCACTCGCCACTGTTCACTATTTTCGAAGGAGGGAGTCCTGTAGCTCCTCAATGGCTTCGAAGTGAAGTTTGTACAGAGCGGACAGCGACTTTTCCATGATCTGGCTCATTTCCGCATAGGATAGTCCTTCGAAATAGCGCAGCAGGATGAGGCGTTGGCGTCCATCGTGCCCCATCGTCTCAATAGCGCGCAGCAGGTCCTGGTGCATGGTTATGGTCTCTTCCATGTTTCCCATCAGGCCCGTGGCGGTAACTGCTTCAGCCTGTTCCTCCCACGAAGTCCAGGAAATTCTATGGAACTGGCTGCGCTTTTGCGCGGCGGCGCGGGTGTTGCGCAAAATCACGCGCGCCCAGGCATCAAAATCTGTGTCGTAAGGAAAACGGGCGGTCATTAAGACGGCAACG
>JAGVTM010000411.1 GCA_019136785.1 Chloroflexota bacterium
TTTACAAACTTCCGCCACGGATTATACATTTTCCCGTTTACTTCTTTAGCCATACCATTCGTTCGGCAAACAAGTTTAGCGGATTGGGCAACCCGCGCAGAACTCAGCACAGGTTCCAGGAATACCCGCTGCCATTACCAGGGATATGGCGCCAGCGGCGTAATCCCGTAGTACAGTTCAATGATGCGCCGGAAAATGGGCGCGGAGACAACCGAACCTTCGCCCGCATTTTCCATTAACACAGCCACGGCAATTTGCGGGGCGGTTGTCGCCGTTCCATCCGCCAGCGTATAAGGCGCCGCGGGCGCGTAACCCACAAACCAGGCGTGCGAATTGTTGGGCGGCGCTTCGGCTGTGCCTGTCTTGCCGGCAACCGGCACCGCCAACCCCACAAACCGGTGCGTCGCCGTGCCGTTAGGCGCAGTCGTTACCGCCCGCAGCGCCTCCTGCAGCCCCGCCAACTGCTCTGGCGTCAGTGGAAGCTGCCCCACTGCCTGCGCTGGCCACGCTTCCTCTGGCGCGCCGCCGCCAGCGCCGATGTGGTGAATCAACGCCGGTTGGTACAATGTGCCGCCGTTGGCAATAGCCATCTCCCAGCGCTGCCAGTTTCCACTCAGGGCTGGGGATCAGGCCCGCAGCTTCTGCGCCGGGCGGCACGCCTTGAATACCTGTCGCTGCGCCTAAGCCAAACTGTACTGCCGTGTTGGGCAGCAGGTTGGCGTCAAGGGCATCTAACTCATATCCCATGTCATAAAAACAGGAGTTACAGGACTCCACGATGGCGTTGCGGTAGCTGAGTGTGCCGTGCCCGCCCGTTTTCCAATCTGTTTTGATGTAAGCGTCTCCCAGCCGGTTCCAGACCCCCGTGCTGGTGTAGCGGCTGTCGAAATTGAAGCTGCCGCTGAGCAGCCCAGCCGACATTGTTACCAGCTTAAAGACGGAACCTAGCGGGTACTGTCCCTGAATAGCCCGGTTGAGGAGCGGCTGGCTGGCATCGTTGAGAACCTGCGTCAGTTCGGCGCTGGCGTTGGGGCGCACCGCGTCAAAAATGGCCGGATTGTAGCCAGGGTAGCTGGCTGCCGCCAGCACCGCGCCTGTATTGACCTCCAATACCACCACCGCGCCCGCTCTGCCGCCTGGATACGTTTGCACGGCATCCGCCAGCGCCTGTTCCACAGCCAGTTGGAACTCCCGGCGCAGCGTTGTATAGATACTGCGCGCCTGGCGCGGCTCTGTTTCTTGCACCACGCCCAAATCTTCGCCGTTGGGCCCTACCAGTTGCAGCGTGCCGCCGCGCACGCCGCTCAGATACCGTTCGCCCCAGGCTTCCAGGCCAGCCAGACCCACTTTATCGTCAATCTGGTATCCCTCTGCCAGGTAAACTTCTACCCGATCGGCGGGAATGGGCCCAGTGTAGCCGACCAGTTGGGGGGCCACGCCGTTTTCGGGATAGAGGCGGCTGCGGCGGTCGTTGGCGGTCAATCCGGCGCTGAGGAATGGTTGGAGTTCCAGAATATGCGCCTGCATCACTTCGCCGCTAATGTCTCCCAGGGGGACGTACCAATCAGGCAGGGCGGCGGCGTACAATGCCTGGATTTCCGCCGGGGATTTTCCCAACAGCGGGCTGATGGCTGCCAGCAGCGCCGGCTCGTCGCTAATCTGGCCGGGCACGACTCCCAGGGTGATGGCTGTGCCCTGGTAAGCCAGGGCGCTGCCGTCGCGGTCATAGATGTTGGCGCGGGATGGCACGCGCAGACTCAGGCGCAGGCGGTTGCCGCCGGCCAGTTCGGGTAGGATGAGGCCCTCATGCCAGACAATGCCCCAGCGATTCTGGTCGTAAACGAGCTGCACAGCGTGGTCGCGCACAATGCTGCCCAGGATGGGGCTATCCCAGGCGACGCGAATGCTGAACTCCGCCGTCAAGCCTTCCTGGCGCGCCGCCAGGGGTTGGGTGCGCACTGTCCGCACGACGGCTGTTTGTTGGGCTTCGACATACCGGTTGATGAACGCTTGCTGGTCTACCAGCGCCTGGCTTTGGGGGGAAAGGAGGGTGTACATGCCGGCATAATCCCCCGCCTCCCAGGTCTTGAAGAAAGTCAACCCTGTCTGGCTGGCTTCGCCCGTTTCCGGTGTGGGAACGGGTATTGTCGCCGTAGGCAGCGGCGTCAACGTGACCAATTCAGAGGCGTCTTGAATTGGCAGGGCTTCGCAGCCAACCAGAAAGAACAACCCGCAAACGAGGTAGAAAAACCGTTTCCATGCCATCATCATGCCATTCCCCTGGCGCGGTTGTCCGTGCGCGCCAGGCGGTTCCACTGTACCTGCGCCGGCAAAATTGGTCAATTGCCGCCTAAACGCCGCGAAAAGCGGGATGGTAATACACCACGCCCTTACGTTCCCCCAGTGCGCCAGGGATCAATTCTACCACCATAAAGACGTCATCGGGCACGGCAAATTCGCAGGGCAAACCGCGCGGCGGCGCAGGCGCGAAGCCAAAACGAGGGTAGAATTGAGGATGCCCCAGCACAAATATGACCCCATACCCGGCTGCGCGGCAGGCTGCCAGCCCCTCCTGAACCAACGCCGAGCCGATGCCCTGATTTTGAAATGCCGGCAGCACGCCCATCGGGCCCAATGCCACCGCCTGCCACGATCCCGTTTCCGACTTGACCGTCACGGGCGTAAACAAAATGTGCCCTACCACCTGCCCATCCACTTCTGCCGCCAACGATAGAAATGGCGTCACCGCGCCCCGCAGGGCGTCTACCAGTTCCGCTTCTTGGGCGCGACCAAAAGCAGCTTCGTTGACGTGGTAAATGACTGGCGCATCAACTTCCATTTCAGGCCTGATTATCAAATTGGCGCTCATGCTGTGCCACTCCCATTCTGTTAGTTGAGCATGTTTAGTCATTGAAGTAGAATTGCCCTATCTTATCGCCAGCTAGTGTATCCTACCTGGAACAG
>JAGVTM010000617.1 GCA_019136785.1 Chloroflexota bacterium
CGTTTTGGACCCCCGAAAAAAGCACGTAAGCACAGTCATCTATATGTTTCGTGATAGTATCGGCGTTTAATGAGGAAGTTAAAGGGATGTGACATATGTCACAAATGAAACTTTACGCTGGTCGGGGTGCCGTTGTCGGCGGGGCCACCCGTGTCCGAAAGGATGCTCCGCCCTTTGAGGGATTGAAACCATGATGGCGTGGTGAGCGTAATATATGTATCCCACGTCCGAAAGGATGCTCCGCCCTTTGAGGGATTGAAAATTGAGACATTTGTCGGGTACTACCGATGCGGTAGAATCCAAAACACAGGAAGGAGTGTGTGCAAATGTCTCAAAGCAATACCATGGCAAGTCGTCTGGCAGTGAAGACGGCTGAAGCAACTTTTCTCCACATTCTGGAAACCGAATTTCACCTGCCGCCGCGCACCGGGCGGGCGTTGCTGGAAACAGCCCAAGATTTATTGTGGGGGATGGGTGACGGCGAGAGCGTGCAGCCAGGACAAATACGGGCAGTGGTGACCGCGCTGGCCGCGCCATTTGGCCCGGAACTGGCTGCCAGCGCGAAAGTGGCCGTCGTCCTGACGCTGGATAGCGGGAGGGATTCCTCGCTGCGAAGACTTCGCTGGGAATGACACGTGGGACCAACGGCGCCGATGGGCAAAGTAGGGGGCGGGTTACCAACCCGTCCTACGGCGCTGGAGGGGGTAGGGATTCCTCCCCTTCGGCAGGCTCAGGGTCGGAATGACACATGCCAGACACTTGTCATTCCCATCCCTGACTGGTTGGTGCAGTGAGGGGGGGCTGGGGACCATTTAGCCCCAAAAAGGATGATTTTGGATGAAATGCCAGGATGTCGCCCAATTTGCCCAATGGCGGCGGCGGTGTTACACTGGCGTTGTTTCTCATTCACTTTAACAGCAGATTCCAGGTGTCCTTTGCCCCGGATGGCAGGACGTAATGGCGAAGCTGGTGCGCTGCCGGTAGGCAGCAAGTCCAGCGCTGTCCCCGCAACTGTAAGGCTGGTGGGTCAATTGTGACCCGCCCGCCAAGTCAGGTCGCCCGCCTGGAATCGTGACGACTCTCGTGGGTAAGGGTTGGGAACATAACGTAGCGATCTCCAATCCCGCAGCGGTTCCTCAACCCGATGCTGGCGACTGCGCCATAAACGCAGTTGACCACATCGGGTTTTTGCTTTTACGGGTCTCTCCTCTGCCTGCGATCTGTCGAAAGCGGACAAACTGCCCATTTGTCTTATATTGAGGAGGTTATGGACATGAAGCAGAAGACAACTTTGTTTCTGGTTATTTTGGCAGCCCTGCTGTTGGTAACGGGCGTGGTGCGGGCTACGGAACTGGCGCAGGAGACGCCGCCAGCGCCGGCTTCGCCGCTCCTGACCACGCAACCGGAGGCCGCGGCAGCGGCTATTAACTGGCTGATTGCCGCTCACCAGAATCGCGACGGCGGGTATACCAGTTTTAGCAGCGGCGCAGACAATCAGCCTTCAACGGTGGGGGGAACGGTGGATGCGGCGTTGGCTATAGCCAGCGGCGGGATGGACGCGGCTTTGCCCGGCCCTGGGCAGCGGCATAGTCCGGTTGGCTATTTGCGCGACCATGCCGCCGATGTGGCGGCTTACGCCGTGGCGAATGGGGGGAATGCCGGCAAGCTCCTCCTCGCCCTTACCGCCGCCGCCCAAAACCCACGCGATCTTGCCGGGTACAACTTTGTCATTAGCCTGACGCAACACCTTTCACCCACCGGACAATACCAGGTATCTGATCCCTACAACCAATCCCTGGCGATGTTGGGCGTGGCGGCGGCGCGGGAGGTTGTGCCGGCATCCGCCGTACAATGGCTGCTAGACCGGCAAGCCAGCGGCGGCGACCTGGACGGCTCCTGGGATGATGGATATGGCACATTGGGCAATACCGACGCTACCGCCCTGGCAATGATGGCTTTGCTGGCTGCCGGCATTGCCCCCGACGACCACAGCCTGACCCGCGCCACTGCCTTTCTCGCGCGCACCCAACTACCAACAGGCGGCTTTGCCTATGCCGCCGGTCTGCCCGAAAATGCCAACAGCACGGCGCTGGCGCTGCAAGCGTTGAGCGCCCTGGGCGAAGATTTTTACAGCGCGGGCGGGCCCTGGGATCAGGGCGGCGGCTCGCCCCTGGATGCCCTGTTTCGCTACCAGGGAACGACAGGCGCGTTCCAATCCGACTTTGGCGCGGGCCCCTTTGACGATTTTTTCGCCACTGTGCAAGCCATTCCGGGCATCACGGGCCGTTCCTATCCCCTGCCCGCGCGCTACGAATCCGCCCGCCTGGGGTTAGACTGCCTGACGACGCTGCAAGACACGGATACAGGCGGTTGGGAGCAGTTTGCCGGCTTTGGCATTAACGCTGCCGGCACGT
>JAGVTM010000388.1 GCA_019136785.1 Chloroflexota bacterium
CAATGCGGCTGGTTCGCTCTATAACCTGGTGGGCTTCCAGACTAATTTGCGCTGGAGCGAGCAGCGACAGGTGCTGCGCCTGATTCCGGGTCTGGAAAACGCCGAGTTTTTCCGTTATGGCATGATGCACCGCAACACCTACATCAACGCGCCGGAACTGTTGCAGCCAACCATGCAATATCGCGGGCGCGCCGACCTGTTTTTTGCCGGGCAGTTGACGGGTGTGGAAGGGTATGTGGGCAATGCCGGCACAGGGCTGCTTGCCGGCATCAACGCCGCCCGCCTGCTAACGGGCGACCTGCCCCTCATCCTGCCCATCCAGACGATGCTGGGCGCGCTCTGCCATTACGTCACCCACGCCGAAGCCAGGAGCTTCCAACCCATGAAGGCTAACTTTGGCTTGCTGCCGCCGCCCGAAAGCCGCATGAAAAAAGAAGACCGCTACGCCTACTACAGCAAACGCGCCCTCACGTCGCTGCGCCGTTTTGCCCGTGAACGGCGTCTCGCTTTCGATCAAGCCGCCGCCGAACGGGTGCTGACCGGAGCCGTGCCCACATTGTGAAAGCAGCCAGGCATTGGTTACCCCCAATCCCCGCCCGCTCCGCGCCGGCGGCATGGTCATCCCTCTTCCAGGCTTTGCTGGTTTTGTTGGCTGTCTGTTGGTTGGTCAGTTGCCGCCCTACGGTTATTGTGCCGGCAGCGCCGCCATCCGCCCACCCCACCGCTGCATCGCCAACCATCTCCCCCACGTCGCCTCCTACTGCCGCCGCGCCTGCGCCGCTGCTATTTGACGGCGACAGCGCCCACCAGTTTGCCGCCGACCAGATGGCCCTGGGCCCCCGCTGGCCTGGTTCTCCCGCCCACTTGCGCGCGCGCGCCTATATCATAGAACAGGCAGCCCGTTTGGGCTGGCAAGTAGAAACGCAGAACTTTGATTACCAGGGATTCGCCGCCCAAAACATCCTCGCCCGCGCCAACATCGGGCGTGGCCCCATCATCATCCTGGGGGCGCACTACGACACCCGCCGCGTCGCCGACCAGACCCCAGGTAGCCAGGAACCTGTCCCCGGCGCAGTGGACGGCGCCAGCGGCGTGGCGGTGTTGCTAGAATTAGCCCGCGTCCTCAACCTGGAACAGATTGATCAGGAAATCTGGCTGGCATTTTTCGACGTAGAAGACAACGGCAGCGGCGGCATCCCTGGTTGGGATTGGATCGCCGGCTCGCGCTACATGGCGGACAACCTGACCGTCACCCCTGCCGCCGTCGTCATTCTGGACATGATCGGCGACGCCGACCAGCAGCTTTACTACGAAGGCAACTCCGACGCCGCCCTGCAAGCCGAATTGTGGCGCATTGCCGCCGGATTAGGCTACGCCGACTTTTTCATTCCCACAATCCGGCATACAATGATAGACGACCACCTGCCCTTCGCCCGGCGGGGCATTGTGGCTGTAGACATCATTGATTTTGACTACCCCTACTGGCACACAGTAGACGACACGCTGGACAAAATCAGTCCCGCCAGCCTGGAGCGAGTAGGCCGCACCGTGCAAACGTGGCTGGAACAGTAGGGCGATTTTCCAAAATCGCCCGGATAAAGGTGAGCAAATGGACGTAAACCTGACCGTAGTCGCCAGCGAGGTGACTGTTTATCCTGATCGGGCGCGAGTGGTATGCAGCGGCGACGTTACCCTGGAAATGGGCAGCCATACCCTGCTGGTAGATGAACTGCCGCTGGCGCTGGAACCGGAATCCGTGCGCGCCGGCGGACGCGGCGTGGCGCGGGTGCGCCTGTTGGGCGTAGACCTGGCGCAGCGCAATTATGCCCAGGCGCCTGCCGTTCCCGTGCGCGACCTGGAAGACCAGATCGAGCGCATTGAAGAAGAACTGCGCGTCATTCAGGATGAGAAAGCCGGCTTGCTAGATCATGCCAAATTCTTAGCCGGCATGCGCGAGGCCACCCTGGAATACGCCAAAGGGCTGGCTTATGGCCGGTCCACCGTAGAAGATCAGGTGCGTCTAACCCAATTCTGGCGGCAGCAAGATGCCGAAGTGCGCGCCAAAGTGCGCGACCTGGACGCGCGGCAGCGGGTGTTGGAGCGCGACCTGAAGAAGCTGCGCCAGGATATTGCCCAACTACAAGGCATGCGCCCCTTGCAGCGTTATCAGGCGCGGGTGGAAGTGGAAGTATTGCAGCCGGGCGCTTTCACGCTGGCGTTGAGCTACGTGGCCCGCCAGGCAAGCTGGCAACCCCTATATGATTTGCGCCTGCTGGACGACGCCAATGGTCGCCGCCTGGAAGTCAGTTATATTGCCCAGGTACAGCAGCGTACCGGACAGGATTGGACCGGCGTCAAACTCTCCCTCTCTACCGCCCGTCCCGCCCTCAACCAGCGCATGCCCGAACTACA
>JAGVTM010000080.1 GCA_019136785.1 Chloroflexota bacterium
GTCCAGTTTGAACGTCCAGACCTTCCCCCCCGATGCCTTAGAGCTTATCGTTATTGATGACTGCGGGAATGATAACGCGGAACGGGTCGCTCACGAACCCTTTGCCTTCCCTCTGCGTTACGTGCACCAGGAGAACAGCGGCGACGCCACTGCCCGCAACCGCGGCGCCCAAATGAGCCAGGCAGAGTACCTTTTATTCCTGGATGACGACATTACTCTGGAAGCCTCTTGTCTGGCAAAGCTGGTCAGCGTTTTAGCCGCGCGACCATGCGCCATTGTTACGGGCAATCTGCTGACGGTTCCCAGCCCGTCTGCTGCGCCCTCGCCCTTTCACAGCTTGCTGCCGCGCATCTTTCCGCCCGCCGCCGCCGTCGCCGCCAGCCAGGAGATCTCGTTTTTGGACTGCCTGAGTGGATTTTTGGCTGTAAGACGCGCCGACTACTTTCAGATTGGCATGATGCAGCCGCTTATCAGGCAGCCGCAAGGCGGCGCAGACGTCTGGTGTGATGTGGATTTTGCTTACCGCGCCTGGCGCCAGGGCTTTACGTTTTATCGCTGCCATGAGGCGGTAGCTTACCATTACGACCACGCCGTCAGCAGCTTTGCCGCGTTTTGCCGGCAGCAAGAAAAGGCAGGCCGCGCCGGCGCCCAACTGCTGCGCAAACATCCCGACCTACACGGCCTTATTCCCATGCTGGCGGACAAAGACCCTATTGTCTGGCAGCAGGACCCGCCGCGCCTGGCGCTGAACAAACTATTTCACCGGGTCACATCTTACAACTGGGCGGTTGCCGCCATGCTGCGCTTGATTGCCTTGTTGGAGCAGACCCACGCCTTTCCCGCATTGCTGCTGCTTGTCTATCGTTGGGTAATTAGCGCCTATATATTCCGTGGCTACCGGCAAGGGCTTCTGGCATGAACTGGCGTCCGGTTGCTAACGAAAGAAAACAGATGGTATGGTCGGGTGTCTTCCTGCCGCCAGTCGCGCAGACTGCCCGCTGGGGTGTTGTCTTTATCCTGTTAGCTGCTGCTCTCTGGCTGGGGCAGCGCGCTTCTATCGGGGTGCTGGTCGCCTTGCTCTCCGCCCTGTTAGCCATTCTATGCTTGTTCCAGCCAGCCTGGGGCGCTTTAGCCATCATTCCCGCGGCGCTGCTGCTGCCGTTGGAGTTTAGCACAGGCACGGCGGTCAGCCTGAACCCCGTCACGCTGCTGGTGATGGCCCTGTTAGGGCTGCTGGCATTGACGCGGCTGCGCCAGGGACGGTTGCGGCGCACAGCGGCTGATCGCCCGCTGCTGCTCTTTCTCCTGGCGGGCTTGCTGTCGCTGCTGGTGGGCAATGCCCTGTGGGATCCCTTTGTGCCGCGCGGCTCCAATTTCATCCTGGTGCAGTTGGCCCAATGGGCTATATTTGCCCTGTCAGCCGGTGCATTCTGGCTGGGCGGCAACCTTATTCCCGATGAAAAGTGGCTGCGCCGCCTGACCATCCTATTTCTCCTGCTGGGCGGTTCGCTGGCTCTTTTGTGGAACATTCCCGGTCTGGCGGCGCCTTTGAGCGAGTGGATCACCATTGCCATTATCCGCGCCCCTTTTTGGGTGCTGCTGGCTGGCCTGGCTGCCGGGCAGTTGTTGTTTAATCAAAAGCTGCATCTGCCCGCTCGCCTGGGATTGCTGCTGATCCTGGGCGTGGTGGCTGCCTATGCGCTGGTCATCCAACAGGACGCTGCTTCCAACTGGATTGGCATTGTCGCCGCTCTCTTTGTCCTGTTCTGGCTGCGCTGGCCCCGCTGGCGCTGGCCCCTGCTGCTGGCGCTGCTGCTGCTGGCTGCCAGTGGGCTGCTCTTTCGCGGCTTGTGGACGTTTGCCGGCGGCGACGCCGAGTGGGAGTTGAGCGGCGGCTCCCGCCTCAGCCTGATCCAGCGCGTCATTGAAGTTACCCTGCGCAATCCCATCACCGGTCTAGGCCCCGCCGCCTACCGCGCCTACAGCCACATGAAGCCGCTGGTTTACCTGCACATCGTCTGGGTGCAGCCGCTGGTCTCTTCACATAACAACTACGTAGACCTGTTTTCGCACGTAGGGCTGTTGGGATTAGGGGTGTTTGGCTGGTTCGTCGTCGCCCTGGGTCGCCTCGCCTTACGCCCGCAGTTTCAGGGCGACTTCCGCGCCGGCTACGTCAACGGGATGCTGGCTGTGGGCGTGGGGTCGCTGGTGTTGATGGCTCTGGCTGATTGGATTTTGCCCTTTGTCTATAACATTGGCTTCCCCGGCTTTCAAGCCAGTGTGCTGGTCTGGTTGTTCCTGGGTGGATTGGTGACGCTGCAAGCGCCAGAGGGGACGTGATGCGCGTTCTGTGTGTCACCAGTTTTGCCGTTCGTCCAGGCGACCGCTGGTTGTGGAATGAACTGCCTGAAT
>JAGVTM010000516.1 GCA_019136785.1 Chloroflexota bacterium
GCAAAATTGGCATGCAGGAAGGGGGCGAACAGGATGCCCCACAAACCAGCCAGATGGCGGGGCCAGACGCCAAATTGATCCAGGCTGCTGCGAAAGAAGAGGGCATCCACTGCTTCCACCAGCCACATGAGCAGCAGCAAACTACCGACAATGGCGACTTGCAGGGCAAAGCTGCGGGCAACGCGACGGGGCCAGGTTGGGGCTTGCATAGTCCTATTGTATGAGTTGCGCCTGATCAGGCAAATAACGGGTCAGCCATTCTCAAATTGAACGGGCTTGCTACTTGAGTCGTTGGTGGGGACCAATGATGCAAGGGAAGCCTCCCATCCCCCAACCCCCTTCTTCCCAGGGGGAAGAGGGCATTCGGAGAAGCACAAAATGGGGCTTTTCCGGCAAACTGCCAGGCAGATGGAATAATACGCCATTGCTCCGCCCAATCCCCTCTGGTAAGATTCGTAGGCAGGCGCAAATCTCCTGTGCAATGACTGACTCGCCGGAGGTGCGAAGCCCTTAAAGGTTACTCTCCTTAACTGCGCCTGGTTCACCAGCAAAGCCCAAACGCCAGCGGCTGTGGAGTTCCCTATGGAAGCAATCCAGTTATTTGCCAACCGCGTCATAGATAACGTGGAGAATGTGATCATTGGCAAGCGAAACGTCATTGAGATGTTAATGGTGGCGGCTTTGTGCGAAGGTCACGTACTGCTGGAAGATGTGCCGGGCGTGGGCAAGACAATGCTGGCTCGTGCCCTGGCGACTTCGTTGGGCGTGCGCTTTAAGCGGCTGCAATGTACGCCCGACCTGCTGCCCAATGACATTACGGGCGTCTCTATTTTTAACCAACAAACGCGCGAATTCAATTTTATCCCTGGTCCGGCCTTCACCAATATCCTGCTGGCAGACGAAATCAACCGGGCCACGCCGCGTACGCAGTCGGCTTTGTTGGAGAGCATGGGCGAGCGGCAAATCACGGTTGACGGGGTCACGCGCACCCTGGAACGACCCTTCTTCGTTTTGGCGACACAAAATCCAATTGAATATGAGGGCACCTTCCCTTTGCCTGAAGCGCAGTTGGATCGCTTTTTCATGAAGGTCAGCCTGGGGTATCTGGATGAAGAGACGGAGGGCCAGATGCTGCTGAATCTGGGGCGAGAACACCCGATTGAGCGACTGCAGGCGGTGGTGGCTGGGGCAGAACTGCCGGCATTAGCCCGCACTGTTTGGGACGTTCACGTGGATGATACTGTCCGCCGCTACATTGTGCGCCTGGTGGCGGCCACCCGCCAGCACAAGGACCTGATTATCGGCGCCAGTCCACGCGGTAGTCACGCTTTGTATCGCGGCAGCCAGGCTTATGCCGCCATTCAGGGGCGCGATTACGTCCTGCCAGATGACGTCAAGAGACTGGTTCCCCGCATCCTATCTCACCGCTGTCTACTCCACCCCGAAAGCGCCCTGCGCGGCATTCAGATTGGCGACATTTTGCAGCGCCTCATCAAAGAAACGCCGCTAGAACTGGAAGGATGAACGGCTGACCGCCGCCTATGCTTTACCTGATCTTGCTTTTTCTGGTGATAGCCATTGTGCTGCGGATAGACTTTGTGTTTTACATTGTCTACGTTTGCCTGGGCGTCTACGCCTGGAGCCGCTGGTTTCCCAACCACGCCCTGCGCCACCTGCACATCCAGCGACAGTACAACGACCATGCGTTTCTGGGGGAAACGGTCACGGTGCAGTTGTCGCTGCAAAACAGCAGCCGCCTTTCTCTGCCCTGGCTGCAGTTGACGGAAAGCGTGCCGTTGGGCCTGCGCAAAGGGACGCAAACGGAGCAGGCGTTATCTTTGCGAGGGCGAGAAGAGAAAGAGTTACACTATTTGGTGCAGGCTTACCGGCGCGGATACTACCAGCTAGGCCCGCTGTATTTGCAGTTAGGGGATTTATTTGGATTTGCCGGTCAAGAGGCGATGCTGCCGGCATCTTACCTCACCATCTACCCCAAAATTATCCCCCTGTCCCAACTGGGGCTGCCCTCTCGCCTTCCCTTTGGCGTCCTGCGCAGCCACCAACGGCTTTTTGAAGACCCGGCCCGCCCCATGGGTGTCCGCCCCTATCGTTCGGGCGACTCGCTGCGCCTGCTCAACTGGAAGGTCAGCGCCAATAAGGAAGCGCTGCTAGTCAAAACGTTGGAGCCAGCCATTTCTCTGCAGGCTACCCTGCTGCTCAACCTGAACGCCAATGATTATCAACAGCACGACCGCTACTATGGCCCAGAGTGGGCTATTGAGATTGCCGCCTCCTTAGCCGCGCACCTGGTAGAAAAGCGCCAGGCGGTGGGCTTAATAGCCAATGGGGCGGATCCCCTACGAAACCAGGGCAAAGCCAGCGCCCTGGCTTTTGATCAGGAAAG
>JAGVTM010000306.1 GCA_019136785.1 Chloroflexota bacterium
GAAAGCCTGGGGCGGGTCTTTTCGATTGTGGTGGTGGCGGAAGGGGCCATGCCCAAGGGGGGCACGTATTCTATCGTGGGCAAAGCGGTGGGGCAGGCAGAGCGACTGGGCGGCATCGGCAACAAGGTGACGCTGGAGATTGAAGCGCTGACGGGCAAGGAGACCCGCTGCGTGGTGCTGGGACATTTGCTGCGCGGCGGCGCGCCCATCTCCTATGATCGCCAACTGTCGTTGCGCTTTGGCGCCGCCGCCGTGCGGGCTATCGCTGAAGGGCAAAGCGGCATCATGGTGGCTTTGGACCCGCCCACCGTCAAGTATGTGCCGTTAGAAGAAAGCACGCGGCGCATGAAACTGGTTCCCCTGGACAGCGACATCATGCTGACCGCCCGCGAGCTGGGCGTTTGCTTTGGCGATTAAAGTGGAGCGGGTTGCCAACCCGCTCTACATGCGGAATGTGCCGTAGCGGTCGGCGGGGAGGGGGGCGTTGGCGGCAGCGGCGAAAGCCAGAGCCAGGGCCATGCGCGTTTGCGCCGGGTCCAGGATGCCGTCGTCCCACAGGCGGGCGGTGGCAAAATAGGGGCTGCTCTCGCGATCATATTGGGCCAGCACAGGTTGTTTGAAGGCGGCTTCGGCGGCGGCGATGGCTTCGGGGGATGGGTTTTCCAGTTGGCGCAGCACGCTGGCTTGCCCTACCGTCCATAAAGTGCCGGCAGCCGCCTCCCCACTCATGACGCTGATGCGGCTGTTGGGCCAGCTAAACAAGAAACGGGGGTCGTAAGCGCGCCCACACATGCCGTAATTGCCCGCCCCATGGCTGACGCCGTGCAGCAGCGTGATGCGCGGCACGTTCACGTTGCTCACGGCCATTACCATCTTCGCCCCATCCTTGGCGATCCCGCCATTTTCATACTGCTTGCCCACCATGAAGCCGGCGATATTCTGCAAAAACAGCAGCGGTGTGCCCCGCTGCCCGCAAAGCTGGATGAAGTGGGTGGCTTTGAGAGCAGACTCGCTGAAAAGCAGACCGTTGTTCGCCACAATGCCCACGGGAATGCCCATGATGTGGGCAAAGCCGCAGACGATAGTAGGGCCGTAGCGGGCTTTGAATTCGCTCAGGCGGGAGCCATCTACCAGGCGGGCGATCACCTCGCGCACATCGTAGCTGACGCGGCTGTCGGCGGGGATGACGCCGTATAGTTCGGCGGGGTCGTAAGCCGGGTCTTGTGGCGGCTCCATCAGCCAGGGGGTGGTTTTGCGCCTGTTCAAATTGGCGACGACGTCGCGCACCCAGGCCAGCGACTGCTCTTCCGTCTCGGCGAAATGGTCGGCGACGCCGCTGAGGCGAGTGTGTACGTCTGCGCCGCCCAGTTCTTCGGCGGTGACTTCGGCGCCGGTGGCGGCTTTGACCAGGGGGGGGCCAGCCAGGAAGATGGTGCCGTTGCCTTTGACGATGATGGTTTCGTCAGCCATAGCCGGAATGTAGGCGCCGCCGGCGGTGCAGGAGCCGAGGACGGCGGCAATCTGGGTAATGCCTTTGCCCGACATGCGCGCCATGTTGTAGAAGATGCGGCCAAAGTGTTCTTTGTCGGGGAATACGTCTGCCTGTAAGTGCAGGAATGCGCCGCCGGAGTCTACCAGATAGATGCAGGGGAGGTAGTTCTCTTCGGCAATGGTCTGGGCGCGCACGTGTTTCTTGACGGTTTCGGGGAAGTACGTGCCGCCTTTGACGGTGGGGTCGTTGGCGATGATCATGCACTCAGCGCCTTGAATGCGACCAATGCCAGTGACGATGCCGGCATTGGGCGCTTCCCCCTCATACATTTCCCACGCCGCCAGGGGGGACAACTCCAGGAACGGGCTGCCTTCGTCCAGGATGGCATCAATGCGCTCTCGCGCCAGCAGTTTGCCCCGCTGATGCTGCCGCTCCACCACGCGCGGCGGTCGGTCGGTGGCTGCCTGCCGCTGCCGTTCGGCTAACTGCGCCGCCAGCGCCTGGTTGTGGGCGTAATTGCTCTTGAATTCGGAACTGTTGGGGTTAAGGCGACTGATGATTTGGGTCATGGGATCGAGATGGATTTAGCAGAGTACAGAGAAAAGTTGCTGGAGCTATTTGTGTGGAAAAAGGAGGAGAGTGTCTTCAGAAATCTTTGACTCTAACAAACTGAGTATCATTTCAAGTTGGACGTTCGCCGTTGATTGAAGACCCAGGCTTCTAGCTACGCCATCGGCATTGGTACTGAAACGCCCGACCAGATCGATTGAAAAGTGACCAGTTTGATTGGACTTTAGTGCGTAGCAGTGAATGTGCATGGAATTACCGACCTTAGGAGGTTCGAGGTGTTCAAGACTAAATGATTGCCGGATGTATTCTAGAAAATGGTCTTGTAAAACCAACAC
>JAGVTM010000318.1 GCA_019136785.1 Chloroflexota bacterium
ATCCAGCCCCTTCCGCTCCAGTTTTCCCTGCGCATTTTGCAGCAGGTTTTCCGTCTCCGCCGCAAAGCCCACCACCACGTAGGGGCGGCCAAGTTGCTGCTTCTGCTCGTGTACCGCCTGCAAAATATCCGGGTTGCGTTCCAGACGAATAGGCGGGATGCCCTCTTCCTTTTTGATTTTCTGCCCGGCAGTAACCACCGGGCGAAAATCGGAAACGGCAGCCACCATCAACAGCACATCGGCATCGCGGCACATCTCTAACACCGCCGCCTGCATCTCGCGGGCAGAGTTGGCTTCAATGCGGGTGATGCCTGTGGGCGTGGGGATCAGCAGCGGCGGGGCAATGAGTGTCACGTCTGCGCCTGCGTCCAGCGCCGCCTGCACCAGCGCCACCCCCTGTTTGCCCGAAGAGCGATTGGTCAACATGCGCACCGGGTCAATGGCCTCCTGTGTGCCACCCGCCGTCACCACCACCTTGCGCCCGCGCAGCGGCCCTTTGCGCGTCAGCAGCAGGCGAATCATGCCCGCCAGTTCCTCGGGTTCAGCCATGCGCCCCCGCGCCACCATGCCCGACGCCAATCTTCCCTCTGCTGGGCCCACAATCGTGGCTCCATACTGCTGCAAGAGGCGCACGTTTTCCTGGGTGGCTGGATGGGTGTACATTTCGCCATCCATAGCGGGCGCAATCAGCAAGGGCGGGCTTTCGGGCCCCAACCCGGCGCTCAAAGCGGTCAGCATCAACAGGTTATCCGCCTGCCCGTGCGCCAGCTTAGCCAGGGTGTTAGCCGTCGCCGGGGCAATCACCATCAGGTCTACGGTGCGCGCCAGGCCCACATGCAGCACGTGCGCCTGGGCGCCCCACAAGTCGGCGTCGGTGTAGGCAGGGCGACCCGTAACCGATTGAAAGGTGATGGGCGAGACAAATTGCGTGGCCGCATGGGTCAGAATAACGTCTACCCTGGCGCCAGCTTGCGTCAGGCGGCTGGCCAGGCTGGCGGCTTTATAGCAGGCAATGCTGCCTGTAACGCCGAGGATAATGTTTTTGTTGGTGAGCGGAGTAGGCATAGGGAAAAGTGATGAGTGGTGAGTGGCGAGTAAATGGTTGATGGGATTATAGGAAGGTTTGGGGGAAAGGCAAGAGGGGCAAAATGTGGCTTGATCTGGTAAACTTGGGACATGCGCTTTTTGTTCTCGACGGGTTCTCTGTGGTCTTATAGCGTTGAACGCTGTTTTACGCTGGCGGCGCAGGCAGGCTATGATGGCCTGGAAATCCTGGTGGATCAGCGTTGGGAGACGCGGCAGGCGGCTTATTTGCAGCAGTTGGTGCGGCAGCACGGGCTGCCTGTGTGGGCTATTCACAGCCCGTTTTGGCCGCTGGTTCCCGGCTGGCCCACCGCTACGGCGGAACGGATTCTGGCGTCGCGGGAACTGGCGCAGGCGGTGGGGGCGAATGTGGTGGTGCATCATTTGCCGGCACGTATCGGCTACACCATGATCCTGTGGGGCAACCGGCTGCGCCCGCTGCCGCTGCCGCTTAACGCGGAAAAGCGCTACCAACGCTGGCTGGAAACAGCCTATACTCTGGTGCAAAACGAGACAGATGTGCGGCTGTGTGTGGAGAATATGCCGGCATGGCGCAAACTCGGTCGCCGCTGGAATCTATACCACTGGAACCACCTGCACCAGATCACCCGCTTCCCCCACCTCACCCTGGACACCACCCACCTGGGCACCTGGGGACTAGAACCTGTAGCTGTGTACCCCCGCCTGGCAGGCAAAGTGCGCCACATCCACCTGAGCAACTTTGACGGGCAGGAACACCGCCGCCCGGAAACGGGTCATCTCCGCCTGGATCGCTTCCTGGCACACCTGGCAGCCACCGGCTACGACGGGCACGTCACCATTGAAGTGAATCCAGAAGCGCTCGACGCGGGCCAGAGCGACGCCCAGGTATTGGCCCTGATGCGCCGCAGCCTGGAGTTTTGCCGGCGAGCCGTGCAATGACAAACAGTGATCAGTGGCGAGTGGACAGTGGTCAGAAACTTCAACTTTCAACCAGACCTGCCACATCTCCCCGGAGAAGTTTATGATGGACGAACCATTGGGTTTACCGCGCAATTTAGGCGACGGGTTGTGGCTGCGGTGGGCCACGGCGGCAGATACAGAGGCGATTGCCGCTTTCAACGCCGAGATTCACAGCGACATTCCTGGCGAGCCAGATACGGGACTGGACATCTGGACGCGCGATCTCATGAGTGGACGCCATCCCACCGTGTCTCCGTCTGATTTCACAGTGGTGGTAGACCAAAACAAAGGCGATCAGATCGTTTCCACCCTAAACCTCATCTCCCAGGTGTGGCGCTACGAAGGCATCCCCTTTGGCGTAGGGCGTCCC